>JAFZOG010000118.1 GCA_017550745.1 Clostridia bacterium
CTCTCCGAACATCCGGAGCGCCTGAGCGAAGTCCGCGGCATCGGCAAAAAGCGGGCCATCATGATTGCGGAAAGCTTCCGGGAGCAGCAGAGCACCCGGCGCGCCATGGTTTTCCTCCAGTCCTATGGCATCTCCCCCGCCCTGGCTATCCGGATCAGCCGGCATTACGGCGACCGCACCCCGGAAATCGTCCGGGAGAACCCTTACCGCCTGTGCGATGACCTGGAAGGCGTGGGTTTCAAAACCGCGGACCGCATCGGCCTGTCCCTGGGCATCCCGCCCGACAGCGAAAACCGGATCAAATCCGCCATGACCTATATTCTGCGTGATGCCGCCGCTGCTTCAGGTCATGTTTACCTGCCGGAGGCAGAACTCTGTTCCGCTTCCGCCTCACTGCTCAATGTGTCCCTCACCCTTTGTCAGCAGGCGCTGCGCAGCTTGCTGGTTTCCGGAGCACTTCATTCCGAAACGGATGAAACTGAAGAAGGCCGCCGGGTTTACCTGCCTTACTACCGGTACGCGGAGCAGGAGGTTGCCCTCATGATCCGCCGCCTGATGACCGCCATTGCTCCGGATAAATATGCCGGTGTTTCCCGGGCGATTTCGTCCTTTGAAAAGCGCCGGAACATCACCTTTTCTCCCACCCAGCGCCAGGCCATCGCCGGCGCGCTGGAAAACGGTGTCTTCGTAATCACCGGCGGTCCCGGCACCGGCAAAACCACCATCATCAACTGCATTCTGGAGCTGCTCTCAAAGGATAACGAAACCGTCCTGTGCGCCCCCACCGGCCGCGCTGCCAAGCGAATGAGCGAGGCCACCGGTGCCGAGGCGCGTACCATTCACCGCCTGCTGGAATACGGCGGCGAGCAGGGAGCCTTCACCCGCACGGATGACAACCCGCTGGAGGCGAACTGCGTCATCGCGGATGAGACCTCCATGATTGATCTGGTCCTGATGCGTGCCCTGCTGAAGGCCATCCGTCCAGGTACCCGCCTGATCCTCGTCGGCGACGCGGATCAGCTGCCCAGCGTCGGCCCGGGCAACGTGCTCGGTGATATTCTCGACAGCGGTGAGGTTCCCTGCGTCCGCCTTACGGAAATCTACCGCCAGAGCGGGGAAAGCCAGATTGTCGTAAACGCCCACCTGATCAACAGCGGGCAGATGCCGGTACTCAACGGCAAAGGCACCGATTTCTTCTTTGAGCGTAAAACCGCCCTGGCCGACGCGGCCCAGAGCATCACCGCACTGGTCACCTCCCGGCTTCCCGGTTATTTGCATTATCCGGAAGAGGAGCGTCTCTCCCTTTCCGTCCGGAATATCCAGGTCCTTGCCCCCTCACGCAAAGGAGAATGCGGCGTCAACAGCCTCAACCTCCGCCTGCAGGAGATGCTCAATCCGCCCGCCGCGGACAAGCCGCAGCTGCAATGGGGCGAAACCATCTTCCGCCTGGGAGACAAGGTCATCCAGACCCGGAATGATTACCGTCTTCCCTGGCGCCGGGAAACCGCCGCCGGTATTGAGGACGGCGCCGGCGTATTCAACGGCGATATCGGCTTCATCATCGACGTGGATCCGGAAAACCATATGCTTACCGTCCGCTTTGACGAAGAGCGGGAAGCCACCTATGAATCCGGAGACCTGGAAGACCTGGAGCCCGCCTACTGCCTCAGCGTGCATAAATCCCAGGGCAGTGAGTTCCCGGTTGTCGTCATGCCCGTGACGCCCGGACCGCCCATGCTGCTCACCCGCAACCTGCTCTACACCGCCCTGACCAGGGCCCGCAGTCTTGTGGTGCTGGTCGGCACTGAGGCCGTCATCCGCCGCATGGTTGAAAACGATCATGTGATCCGCCGCTATACCACCCTGGCCCGCCGGCTGATCGAAACCCGGGAGCTTGTACAATGAGTCTCCGTCCTTTTGAAACCTGGCTGTTCGGCAAGTGGGGGCCGCTTGAAAAAGCCCTTGCCCGCTGGGGAAAAGACGTTATCTGGCCCGAGGATGCCCTCTGCTGCGTCTGCGGCAGGGTGACAGACAAAGACGGTCTTTGCGCCTCCTGCCGGGAATCCCTGGAGCATGACGGTTTCTTTTTTGCCTGGGAACGCTCCGATCCGGATCCGGATCCGGATCTTCCAACCTGGTCCCTCCGTCCGCATGAAGGCGTTCCCCGGGAACTGGTGATCCGGCTCAAATACGGTGCGGAAGCGCGTGCCGCCCGCATCCTTGCAAGCCTGCTCCTTCCCCTGCCGGACGACATGGTTTTCCCTCCGGACACGGTTGTCACCTGGGTCACCATGCCGGAATCCCGCCGCCGGGAGCGTGCCGTCGATCACGGCCGCCTGCTGGCGGAAGCCTTTGCGGAAAAACTGTCCCTGCCCTGCAGGCAGCTGCTGCTCCGGCGTGACCGCCGGGAAAAGCGCCAGGTCGGACTGAATGAAAAAGAGCGCGCCGCCAATCTGGCAGGCGCTTTCACACCCAAAGAAAAGATCACTTTTCCGGTACTCATCGTGGACGATGTGCGCACCACAGGCACCACTCTCTGCCGCTGTGCGGAAGCCCTTCGATCCGGCGGTGCGGAAAAGATTTTCGGTCTGACCGTCACCGCCCGAAAATAATTGACATATAAGCCCTTTCGGCAGTATTATATACGTTGGTCTGTTGCGATCAGGCGAACGTTTTTTGACGTTCAGCTCTTTTCATAACAGCCAATAGTATTGAATTCCGAATTCCACGTTTAAAAGGATTTTGTTTAAATCCGTGTCGGTATTCACTATGATCCCTGGGAAGTATTCGTTATCCTGAGCGTATGTGTCAGGAAACTTTCCGCCGCAGCGGATCATTCTGAATTCTGAATTCTGAATTAGTATTTGGAGGTTTGCCCTGTGCTTGAATGTATCGTGACAAAATTCGGCGGCAGCTCGCTGGCCAATGATGAACAGTTCCGTAAGGTTCGCAGCATTCTGGAGCTGGAACCCACCCGTCGCTACCTGGTCCCCAGCGCTCCCGGCAAACGCTTCAAGGAAGACGATAAAGTCACTGACCTGCTGTATCAGTGCTATGACCTTGCCTGCGAAGGCAAATCCATCGCGGAGCCTTTTTCCCGTATCCGGGATCGCTATCTGTCCATCGCCCGCGCTCTGCACCTGAAAGTGGATATCAACTCCAAACTGGACGAAGTGGAGCAGGGGATCTCCTCCGGCAAGGGCAAGGACTGGTGCGCCAGCCGCGGTGAATATCTCTGCGGCATCCTGATGGCTGACTACCTGGGATGGCGTTTCGTGGATCCCATTGACGGCATTTTCTTCAACGACAACGGCACCCTGGATGATGAGAAGACCCAGGAAAAGCTCTCTGCCCTCCTTGCGGACGGCGAGCCTGCCGTTGTGCCCGGTTTCTACGGTTCCAAGGCAAACGGTGAAGTCTGCACCTTCTCCCGCAGCGGCAGCGATATCACCGGCGCCCTGGTGGCCCGTGCGGTGAATGCCGATGTGTATGAAAACTGGACCGACGTTTCCGGTTTCCTGATGGCGGATCCCCGGATCATCGAAAACCCGGCGGAAATTTCCTCCATCACCTACAAGGAGCTGCGGGAGCTGAGCCACATGGGTGCTTCCGTCCTTCATGAGGACGCGATGTTCCCGGTACACAAGGCCGGCATCCCCACCAATATCCGCAACACCAACAAGCCGTATCATCCCGGCACCATGATCAGCAAGAACGCTCCCAATGAGATTTCCGTTCCCACCATCACCGGTATCGCCGGTCACAAGGGATACAGCGTTATCTC
>JAFZOG010000119.1 GCA_017550745.1 Clostridia bacterium
TGCCGTTCTTCGTAAGTCTTCACTTTGTTTCCTCCTCAATCGTGATAGTTTTGGCGTTGGTGCTTATGGCCCGATCTACGGCAACGGCAACGGCAGCGGCCCCATGTTCCCGGCGCAGGGCTTCAAATCGCGGGCGTTCAAGGGTTGCTTGCTCCGGGGTATATTCCTTGTAAGCAATCCAGCGGGCAAGGGCGGCGCTCAATGTGTCGGCGGTGTCCTGGGCTTCCTCCGGCTCTGCTTCATCCTGGGGCGGCTCTGGCGGCTCTCCGGCTATTCTTTCATCCAGGGAAACATATTCCTCCGGGTGCAGCCGCTCCCATTGTTCCCTTGTAAGACCGGCTTTTTCGTCTTTGGAAAGACGGTTAAAGGCGTTTGTTCGGCTTGTCTTCCAGTATTGGTAATCATCTGCGGCTATGCGGCGCTGATAGGTGGGCCAAATGCTGGCAACGGTGGGGCTGGTGATCTGCGGGGGTTCTCCCTGCCCGTATTGCAGCATGGCAACAACAAGCTCTTTCGCTTCCTCGGCGGGCAGCAGCAGCAAGGCGGGCAGCGCGTCAAACGGCAGCACGATTCCCGTTTTCTCTTTGCGTTCATACCGGCTCATTCTGCGGCCCTCTCTTTCTTCGCAGCGGCGACGGCAGCGGCGACGATCCGGCGGGCTTCGGGGGTGTCCGGGTATTCCCAGGCGCTTTTATCCCTGTCAAATACATTGACGGTGCGGCGGGTGGGTATGCCCGCCTCCATCAAAGCGGCGGCCACTCTGGGCCTTGTGGTTGTCCTGGTTCGTCGTGTCATAGGATTCTATCCTCCTTTTCGTTGTAATCTCATCATGCGCCCCCAAACCGGCGTTTTCATGCCAAGTTTTATTTCTTTTCCGCTTTTTTCTCCGCTTCGTTTTCTATTCTACACGGTGCCCGGTGATCCCCTAAGAAATGGCAGCAGCAGGGGCAAACATTGAACAAAATTAAGATTAGTTATCAAGTTTAATTTGCCCGGATTTGAGCCCATGATTTTATGTGAATAATGCTTGCATATTCGGGGGTAAAATTGCATAAAACCGGGTGTTTATTCACTCTTTATCCGCTGGCCCGCTCGGATCGGCGGCAGCTGCGGGGCGTATATATTCATTCAGCTGTTTTTTCAAAAACTGCGCAGCCATGCCCCCGGCATGATTCGGGGCTTTTGGGGTCTGGCCCCAAAGCGGGAAAACGGCAGTTTTCGGCGGTGTGTCTATACACATGCCCTGCTTGCCGGTAGTGTTTGGCTCAATCTTGGCAAGCAACGCCGCACGATATCACGCGGCCCCGGCATGGTGGCGCTGCCCCCCTTCCCCCGCTTTTCCGAAGGAAAAGGCGCAAAAAGCCCCCGGCCTCGATCTGAAGCCGGGGGCGGTGTGGTGTTTTATCCGGGGGTTCCTTCCATGTGGGGTGACGGTCAGGCGGGCAGCCTTGCGGCCATACTAAGGTCAAAAAGCCGCTGGGTCAGTTCGTCCAGCTGGACACGCTGGGAAGGGGTCAGCGTCTTGAGAAGTTCAAGCGTATAGTGTTCTTCCGTACCTTCGCGGCCCACGGTGACGGCTTCCAGCTCGTCCGGGGTCAGCTGGCGCAGCCGCCGGGTTACTTCGGTCATGCGCCAAAGAGTTTCCGGCTCCACGGTTTCCCCTCCCTTCACAGGCGATAGCTGGAAGTGTCCAATCCCAGGCGGTTGCACTCGGCCCGCAGTTCGTCCCGCTGCTCCTGGGGCAATTCCTCCCCCAAAAGGTGGCGGGTCATGTTTAGGGTGATCCGCAGCGTTTCCCCGTCTGCCCGGTTCAAAAGTTCCTGGAGTTCTGCCTTTTTGGTGTCGTTCATGGGTACCTCCTTCAAATTTCGGCGCGGTGGTGATCCGCAGCCGTTGTTAGCTTCATAGCAGCCGCAGCCGGTAGCGCCATAGGTAGCGGGCGGCGTTGGCGTTGGCTTCGTTCTCTATCTCCTCCGGGTCTGCTCCCTTCGGGCGTTCAAAGTGCCGCAGCCAAATATGGGCCAGCTCATGGCCCAGGGCTTCCCGCTGCATCTTCCGGGGGCGGGTGCTGTCCAGGGTCACAAGGTACTTTGTGCCGGTGGCGGCGGTGGCCCCCCATATCACGCCTTGGGCAATCTTCGGGAACGGTGTCCGGGTGATCTCCACGGGCAGCCCGTCCGGGGCGGTGATGGTGCGCAGCTTCACGGTGAAATCCTCCATTTTCCAAAAACCGGCCCGCCAGGTTGCCCGCTGCGGGCTTTTTCTGGTTCTGGCGGTTTGGGGCCTTATCCCCCGGAAAAACGATTCTGGGGCCTTCTGGGGGCCTCTGGCGCGATTTCCAGCTATTGCCCGCTGAAAACATATCGAACACGCTGCCAGAAGGTCAGCGGCTTGGTGATCTCCGGCGCTGGGGCCTCCGTGGGGGCGCTGGGCGGCTCCTGGGCGCTTTCTGCGCTGGGGGTGGTATCGGTGGGCGGCTCCGGCTCCGCTCGATCCTGGGGCGGCTCTGGCGCGGCCTGGGCGGTCAGGCGGCGCAGCTGTTCAGCGGTGGCAGCGTGCAGGGCTTGGGCGGCGGCGGTGGCTTGCTGGGCTGTTGCAAGGGCAGCGGTCAGGCTGGTTATTTGCTCGTTTTTCACGCTGATTTCCCGCTCCTGGGCGGCAATCCTGTCCCGCAGCTCTGAAAGCAATTCAGCGGTGCGCGGGTCGCTTTCTGGCGCGTCTGGTGCGTCCTGGTGCGCGTTGTGGTTCGTGCCGTAGACCGTGCCTTGGTTCGTGCTTGAATCGTTCATAGCCGTTTTAAGGGCTTCCACGGTGGCCGCTGAAAGCAATATGACGGTATGCCCTGCCCTCTGTTCGTGGGCTATTCCTTCGGGGGGAATCTTCCCCGCGTCTTGCAGGGCTTCCAGGTAGCGCCGGATGGTGCTTTTGCTGGTGCCGGTGATCTCCGCAGCCTCCCGGATTGTAAAGAGCTGTTTCATGGTGTGGGCCTCCTTCGGCGGTCATGGTGTGGCGGTTCTGGTCGTCAATTTGAAGACTTGATTTTTTAAGAACAAGGGCGGGCAAGGGCTACTCTTTCCGCTCCGTATTTTCCGCTTTTCTGCCGCGATTTTCCGCTTATGCTCCGAGGGCAGCTTGTAGCGTTACAGGCGGCGGCACGGGTTTCCCCTTCGCCCCCTTTGGATTCCCCTGCTTTCCTTTCCTTCCCTGTATTGCCTTGCATTGGTTTCCTTGTTTCTTTGTTTCCTTGTTTCTTTCTTTCTTTATTGGTGACAGAAAAAATCCCGGCGTGTGTCGGTCGTGTGTCGGTCGTATGACGGTCGTGTGCCTTGCTTCTGCATCGGCTCCGGCCCGGCCCCTCTCCAGGGTGCTACAAACTCGCGTGTGATACATGGGCGGGCGCGTAGACGGTGCGCAGCTTGTCCGGGTGCCGCTCATGGCTGCCGCAGCTGGCGACGGTGACGGAATCGGCATGATATACGCGGTATGGTCTCCGGGTGTCAAGTTCCCGGATGGTCTTTCCGTCCCGCTCAATGGGCTTTGTCGCCGGTGCCGTGAAAAGGTAAATCAGCCGGTCGCCGGTGATCCTGGCGCGTTCCAAGGCTTCCAGCGGCTCCACGGTGGCAACGGTGCCCGCTGGTATCATGTACCCATCGGCGGGCAGCTCCGGCAGCGTGATATATGCTCTCACGGCTGGGGATCTCCAGCGGGGGCGGCTTCACCATTCAGCCACATAGAGAGTTGATCCTCCCCGAAGTCGGTTTCAATCTCCGCAAGCATTGCAAACCGTTTCATGTTGTCCTTCATGCTCACGGTGATCTCAAGACCGGTTACTTTGTTCTTCGTGTACTTGGGCGTATAGGCTGCATCGGTGTCGCTGCGGGCGGTGATCTCCGTGAACGCTGGGCGCAATACTCGCCGCTCGAAGTCCCGCCACTTGGGATAACAGGTCGCCCCCAGCACTTCCCGCAGCTCGTCAAGCTCAATCTCGAAGGTGTAGGGGTGGGCCTTATCAAAGTGCCGGCTTTTCAAATAGGCGTATGCTCGGATGGTGTAGGTGCCCCGGAATCGCAGCAGCCACGCAAGTTCCAGGGTGGTATAGTTCCGGCGCAGTTCCAGCAGATAGGGGGCCATGTCGGGGTTGATCTGAAGGATATACTGCCCTCGGTTGTTCTGCTCCGGAGCGGTGATCCATTTCATAAACTTTTTCCCGCTGCCGTCAGCTTTGGGAATCCATCGGCTTCCCCTGAAGGTAAGATTTGCGTCATAAAGGCGGGCTATTGCTTCGTCGATCTCTGACAAGTACTTCCCACCGAAGGTTGATACGCCGCTGATCCTGGCGAACTCGCTGCGGTTCAGGGTCACGGGTTCAAATTCCGTGTCCCAAGGCTTTATACGGCTCAGAAGGAAAAGCAAAATCCGCTGTTCCCGCAGCTCCCGCAGCTCGAAGGTTCCTTCCTGTATCAGCTCGTTTGATTGCCGTATAAGGGCCTGCTCCATTTCCTCAAGGTCGGCTTTGTTCCGTTTGCGGCTCGGCATTGAAATCCCCCCCGCTCCAAGATAGCAAAAAGGGGGCAAAGCGTCAATGCTTGTCCCTAAAATCGGCCCTTTTTCTCGTTCATTTCGTCCCCGTTTTATGTTTTCCCATAATCTGCTAGTCGTTCACTTTGTCCCCGTTTGGTCGTTCATTTCGTCCCCGTTTGGTCGTTCATTTCGTCCCCGTTTTTGGCCCCCTTCTTTGATATAAAATTAAGAATAAAACAAAAATAAAACTCTATCCTTCCTAGCCGCTGGCGCGGCTCCTGTCCTGCGCAGAGCTGTTTTTTCCGTATAACGACGGCGCGGGAAGGGCTACGGTTGCCCCTGGCTGGAAAAGAAGTTTTCCGGCTGAAAACAGGGGGGTAGGTTTTGCCGGTGATCCTGGTGACGGCGGTGATATAGGTCGGCGCGTTTGATCTGCTGGTGTTTCTGGTTTTGCCGTTTTCATACGGGGCTTTTCTGCAACAGCCGCGCCCTGGGCAGCCTCCGCAGCCTTGTTGTGAATCCTGCGATAGCTGCAAACGCTGGGCGCGCAATTCTGCATGGTGCGTGAACATAGCAAGAGCCGGGGACTGTTGCCCCCGGCCCTGCCGCGTGAAGATTGAAGGAAGTGAAAGTTGCAGCTTTACACGTTCCGGCGCTGGCCCGGCTGCCCTGTTCAACCTGGCCTTGCTCCGGTCGGTGATATGTTGTCAGCTTGGCCCCGGCCCCGGTGCTGCCGTGGTGCTGGTGGCGGTGTCGGTGGCCCGCTGGTGCTGCCGTGGTGCTGTGCCCGTCCTGGTGCCGCTGTGCTGGCTTCCAGCTGGCGGGCGGTGTGGGTGTTGCCCTGGCTCCGGCGCGGGCGCTGGTGGCCCGCTGTGCTGGCGCTGGGCGCTGGTGGTGTTTGATCTGCGGTTGTTCTTGGCCTGGGTGCTTTCATACGGGGGCCATTCGTCCGGGTGTCCTGGCTGCCGTCAGCTGAAGGGGTGCAGCTCGTCCGGGGGCTCCGGCTCCGGGGGCTCGGTGCCCTCCATCAGTTCCGGGTGATCTCCCAGGTAGCGATAAAGGCGGCGCAGCTGCCAGGGTTTAAGCCATCCGCTCCATTTTATGTGATTATGGCTTTCGCTCCATCGGCCCAGGTTCAGAGCTGCGGCGCGGTGATCTACGGTTGCAAAAGACAATTCCAAACCCAAACCCAAAGGGCAAAGGGTTTCGCGCGCCCACGGTGCCCGCTCCGTCATACAGTGCCCTCCTGCCGCAGCTGTTCCAGCAGGCGGCGGCCCACGTTCTCCGCGTCCGTCCTGCGCAGCTGCCGCGTGTCAAATGCCGGGGTAGGGTAGCGGCCCCGCATTTGTACGCTTGCCAAAACGGGGTTGCTGCTCTGCCGCAGGGCATCGGCCCAAACTGCGGCGGCGGTGATTGCGTCGGTGGTGATGGTCTTGAAAGCTGCCTCTGTGCCCGCAGCGGTTACATTGATCCAGCGGCGTAGCGGCTTTCCGGGCTGGTGATCGTCCAGCAGCCATGTCGGGGTATTCGTCAGGCTGCCGCTGTCCAGCAGCCAGGGAAAGCCCCCCTGCAGGGCGGCGGCTCTTATCGCAGCAATGGCCCGCAACGCCCACAAATGGAACGCGGTAAAGTCGGGGAAAAGGGTGTTGTCCAGGAACAGCGCGGCCCGCTTTGTAAAGCCGTGGGTATCGTCGATTTGGAGAAGGGCGGCCCCTTCGGTTTCTCCGGCTTCCAGCCAGGCAGCCCGGAAAGCCCGCTCCTCGTTTCTCATTTCACGCATTGTTTTCTTCCTCCTTTTGCTGCCGGAATTGCTCGGCCTTTTTCTCCCAAAACTGCCGGTTGTACTGCCGCAGCTTTTCCGGGTTTCGGCGGTTCCATTCCCTGCGATATCTGCGGCGGGCTTCGGCGGCCTCCGGCGAAAGCAGGGGGCTTCGGTTGGCGCGGTTGCTCATGCTGTTACCTCCTTTTGTTCGGTGCCGCAGCGGTGGCGGCGGTCTTCGGGGTTGGCCTCCAGGCCATAGAATATCCGGCAACATTCGGGGCAATATGCCCGGAATATCTTGCTTGCCCTCCAAGGGTTCCGCTCGATAAGGAAGCGGCCCCCGTCCTCATAGATTGCGGCAAGTTCGGCTTGCCGTTCTTCGTAAGTCTTCACTTTGTTTCCTCCTCAATCGTGATAGTTTTGGCGTTGGTGCTTATGGCCCGATCTACGGCAACGGCAACGGCAGCGGCCCCATGTTCCCGGCGCAGGGCTTCAAATCGCGGGCGTTCAA
>JAFZOG010000120.1 GCA_017550745.1 Clostridia bacterium
ATAGCCGATAGAATAGTCATATGCTTTTCTTCGGTCAACTCCCACCGCAACCAGCGGTAGAGTGTACTTTCACACACTCCAAGCCGAGCAGCTATATCAGCAGTATGAGCACCGGCGGCAACAATAGCAGCCCGCAGCCGCAGATTGCGCGAAGCTCGCCGCGCCGGATGAAGAAAATTGTATAGCGGGTCATTCATCAAGCAGCCCCCTTTCTCGCGCTTCCTTCCGGGAATAAGAATGCGTCCCGTCGGGTAACACAACAACCATGCTGTCATAAGTATCATACAAGCATTGCACACGATACCGGCAGAATAAACAGAAACGCCACCAAGGACACCCAGCAAAACGCCGATACTTCAAACCATAAAGAAACATAACTGCCCCCTTTCTAAAAGATGATCGGCGGGGCGGCTCGCCGCCTCCGGCGGCTCGCCGCCCTGAGAGAAAAAAAGAATTCAAGAAAAGATCAGAGCAGACCGCAAGCCCCTACTTCTGATTATTCGGCCCGTAAACATCAATCAAAAGCTGCAAAAAACTGACAAATTCATAAGTGCAGCCGGAGAAATCTCTGCACACGCGGCAAGGAATATCCCTTTCACATTCTAATGTCTCTTTGATCGTGGGAAGATAGGTCACTCTATATCACCTCCAATCTTCAATGGTCATCGTTCAGAGCTGGCGAGCAGAGGGAAAAGAGCACCCCCCAAGAAGGCGGGAGGTGCACACTCGCCCGTCGCCGTTTCGCGTCGGTCAGTCGTCCCGCATCGGTCATCCGCGCCAAGCGCCCCCAGCGCGTCACGATTGCCACCCACAAAGCGCAACCACCAGCCTTTCAAATGGAATAGCCTAACCATTGACGGGCGGGAAGCTGCTCGCGGGATTTACTCCCCGTCCGGGCTGATTTTATGCGTCGGCACAGCCAAACCGCGTACAGGTACATACCGCCGCATATACCCGCCCCAAAAGGGGAACCATATGAAATTGTTACAGATCGTCCTCCGTTGCGGGAATTACCACCTGACACCCATAACCCCGCGCTGAAACAACCTGTTACCCGCTCGCCTTTGCTCAACATAACAAACATTATCGAAAATGGGCGGGGATAAATCCCCGCCCAAGTCCGATAATATCATATTATGTTGAGTATGGCGGGGTAAATATCAAATTCTCTGCGCCTCCCCCATTTCCTGCAAAGCTTAAAAAAAATTTTCCTCCCACCGTCGCCACACTACGCGCAGGCTCGCTTCGGTCAACTCGGCCGCCGCAGCCGTTGCGGATCGCGGTTTCTTTCGCCGGGGATAGTCCTCCGATTAAACAAGATCGGACTTCCTACACGCCTACATAGGCGGGCACTCCGGCCGCGCCTTTGGCAGCGGCCTCCGTGGCCGCCGCTGCGCCCCCGCCTTGGTTTTCCCCCCAAGCCCCCCTTTCCGAGGCCCCCCCAAAAAGGAAAATGGAAGTTGGGGGGAAAACCCATCAAGGGGGCTTCGCGAGCTGTACGGCCGCGCAACCAGCGCGGCCATGCGCCCACGCTTCACTTCTATGCGGCCGGGGGCACTCCGGCCGCGTTTTTCGGGCCAGTGCTACGCCTACGCCGTGCAGGCGGGGTCGGCCGCTTTCCCGCTGTCGCGGCCGTCGTAGCGGCCGCACCTCGCGGGGCGGCCTCCATGGTAGGGCGGCAAGGCCGCCCAAGATTATAATAATGTCTCCCGCTCTTTCCATTGTCCACGGCTGAGCGGCGGCCCGTCAAGGGCTGACGCAAGCCGCCTCTGGCGGCCCTTGACTGGCCGCCGCAGCCGTGGCGGATCAGAAAAAACGGGAGGTTTTCACGATGAACCATGAATTTGACTGGCAGTTACGCGCTGATTTCATCTCATGGGGACAATTTCAAGAAACGATTAAGAAAGATGGCCGCGCCGATGACCTCAGTCTTGAAACAGCAATAGCCTATATCATCACCCACGAATTGAAACACGAATTCGGCGACAGGCGCGAACAGCGCTTTGACCTGTACGCCTTCGCCGCCGAAGCCGCCTATGACTGGTACAGAAAGGCCACAGTCAGCACTGTCATGACCAACAGAAACAGAGAACTGACACAGCTTAAAAAAATAGTCTCCCACGATCCGGCCACGCATTACCGCGCTTTGCGTTTCGTCATTATGGCATCTGTCGCAGTTGATGGCGGCGCGTGATCCGCGTCGCCTTCAAACAAAGCAACCAGCGGGAGAGAAGAAAACGAACAACACGCCGACCCTTCTCCCCCGCTGGCTGTCGCCGCCCTGGGCCTTTTGTCGGTTCCCTCCAACAGCGGCCCACGGGCGGCACCACGCCAGCAGAACCGCCAGCCGCTTATAACGGGTCAGTTATCGGCCCACACTGTGCCGGCGGGGTCGGGCTGTCGCCCTCCATGGTCGGGCGGCTGTCGCCGCCCTCAAGTTCATCGTCCCACGGAACACCACAAGTCAGCGACATCACATCAGAATAACTCCGGCCATTTTCCACCGCGCAATCAATGATAGCCGATAGAATAGTCATATGCTTTTCTTCGGTCAACTCCCACCGCAACCAGCGGTAGAGTGTACTTTCACACACTCCAAGCCGAGCAGCTATATCAGCAGTATGAGCACCGGCGGCAACAATAGCAGCCCGCAGCCGC
>JAFZOG010000121.1 GCA_017550745.1 Clostridia bacterium
CTCTAAAACCGAATATTACATCAGAGATGGATAACCGTCGGATTCTGACGGGGTAAGTATACCCTGTCAGGTTCGGCGGTTTTTTGTGTTGTTAACTATGGTACTGCGGCGGCCATAACAGCCGCGAAATAAGAGAAAAAGGAGAAATGCTTATGAAAACAAAGAAACGACTTTTGGGCATCCTGCTCAGCCTTGCATTGGTTCTCGGGCTGTTTCCCGGCATGAGTTTGACTGCGTATGCGGCGGAGACCACTGTCACATGGAATAAGAGTGACATAAACATGAGTGGCATCATACACACGAGCTCTGGGGATTCTTTCACCAAAGACGGCGTCACCGTCAATAGTGATGCGATAGACGCCTATGACGATGATGTAAGTATCGTGAACCTTTCAAGCAGCACCGGATCATTTACAACCACACTCGGCAACTTCACCAAGATTGAAGTAACTGCGGCGAATAATGTATCAGGCACCGGCTGGTCAGGCAATTCAAGCAAAATAACCTGGACAACAGGAGAAGGAGTAGAGGCATCGTCCAACGTATCGTTTAGTGGGTCCATTATGGGTTTTATGGGATTAACGATAGTCTTTACGATTGCGCCGGCCAAACAGGCACAGACGATCAATGCGCCTGATGTGACCGCTACCTACGGCGATACCGATAAGGCTGTTAGCGCCAGCGTGACCACACCGGCCACGGGCGGCGGCGCAATCAGCTACACGGTGAAGGACGGCAGCGGGGACTACATCGACGTTGCCTCTGATGGCAAGCTGACGATCAAGAAGGTTCCTGCAAGCGGCAAAGCTTACGTTATCGTAAAGGCGGAGGGCACGGACGACTACGCGGAAACAACCAAGGAAGTGACCGTGAACATCAGCACAAAGGCCATGACCGTCAGCGCGGAGGACGTAACCGCGACTGTTGACGGACAGCCCCACGGCATCACCGTGAATGTTACTGACCCGGCCACCGGCTCAACCGTGAAGTATGGAACGGAAGCTGGGACCTACAATCTTGACGCCAGCCCGACACAGACCGAAGCTGGTGAAAAGACCGTCTATTATCAGGTGACGGCAGATAACTACACCACCTACACCGGCAGCGCGAAAGTTACGGTCAGCGCCAAGCAGACACAAACTATTACCGCGTCTGACGTAACTGCGACTTACGGAGATACGGGCGTAAAGATCAATGCCAGCACCACCGGCGACGGCGGGCTGAGCTACGCAGTCAAGAGTGGCGACGCCGTGACTGTGGATGCCTCCGGCAACCTCACCATCGTGAAGGCTGGAACAGCGGTCATCACCGTTACTGCGGCGGAGACCGATACCTACGCACAGGCCACCAAGGATGTGAATGTGACGGTGAACACCAAGGCCATGACCGTCAGCGCAGAGGACGTCAATGTGACTGTTGACGGACAGCCCCACGGCATCACCGTGAATGTGACCGACCCGGCGACCGGCTATACTGTGAAGTACGGCACAGAGGCAGGCAGCTACACCCTCGATGCCAGTCCGACCCAGACTGAAGTTGGTGAAAAGACCGTTTATTACCAGGTGACGGCGGACAACTACACCACATACACCGGCAGCGCAAAAGTGACGGTCAATGCCAAGCAGACCCAGACCATCACCGCCGAGAATGTAACCGCCGCCTACGGCGACACGGATAAGAAAGTGACTGCCACGACCGACGGCAATGGCACGATCAGCTATGCAGTTAAGGATGGCAGTGCGGATTACATCGACGTGAATTCTACTACCGGCGCGTTAACGATCAAGAAGGTCGGCACGGCGACGGTCATTGTCACAGCGGCAGAGACCAGTACCTATGCACAGGCGACCAAAGAAGTGACTGTAACCATCAACAAGGCGAGTGCTCTCCCTGCCACCGTCATCGCAAACAATCGCACCTATGATGGAACGGAGAAACCGCTCGTGACCGTTACAGGTACTGCAACCGGCGGCACAATGAACTATGCCCTCGGCACCGCAACCGAAGCCACTGAACAATATACCACATCCATCCCTACAGCCACCAACGCGGGAACCTATTACGTCTGGTACATGGCGAAGGGCGATGAGAATCACGCCGATTCAGCGTCGCAGGTCGTTACGGTTGTAATCGCCGCGTCAGCCGGTTCCGAAACCGGCAACACGCAAACCCAGCCCGGCGCGCCCGCCATCGGCGGCAGCAATATGGCCGAAGTGGTGAAGAGCGTTGTGGCGGCCATTGAGAACGGAACTCTCACGGACGTGCCCAACGAAGTAAAAGAGGCCCTTGCCCAGCCCGGCGCGGAAGTGACCTTGACCCTGGTGAGCAAGCCCCTGGCTGACGGCGACGTGCCCGCTGCGGACAAGACCGCCTTGAATGAGGCGGTGCAGGCAAATGGCTATGACGGCTACCAGCCCTTCGACCTGAGCCTGCTGCTCACCGTCACCGATCCGGCGACCGGCAACAAAGTGTCCGCGGAAATTCACGTGAGCAGCAAGAGCGTCACCTTCTCCCTGCAAATCCCGGAAAACCTGAGAAAACAGGGCCGCACCTTCTTCCTGCTCCACGTCTCAGGCGGCAAGGTGAATGAGCTCAGGTCCACCACCGGCAATGTACTGGAAGGCAATTCCAAAGATTTCTCCACCTACGCCATCGCCTATCGGGACGCCGCCGAACCCGTCAAAAGCACCTTCTATTTCAGGAAGGTCTGGGAGGGCAGCACCGAAAAGAGCATTGACTTTACCCTCTACAGCGCGGACGGAAAGGTGGTTCACCAGGGCTTTGATAAGCGCATTCTGAACGCGAAGGAATGGAGCTACTACGCCGTCTTCAATGAGGCCGGAAGCTGCTACGTGGTCGAAAAGCCCATCCCCGGCTACATCACCCGCTACGTCAACGTGGGCGAATACGCCGGAATCACCGACCGCTGCTGCAACGGCGGCACCATCATCAACAAAAAAATCCCCAAAACCGGCGACGAAACCCCGCTCCTCCTCTGGGCCGGAATGCTGTTGGTTGGTGCGGCTGGACTTACCGTTGCCCTGACGATCAGGAAGCGTAAGAAAGCGCATAAGTAATTGCTTCAATCGACCAAGGCCCTGTCCGTTTCGACAGACAGGGCCTGATTCTCTGTAAGGGGGAAAAGCCATGCAGGGCAGCCAATGGAACGGGCGCAAGCGGCGAAAAACGCGCTATCGGCGCTTTCGCTGGAAAGGAGCGCTGCTGATCGTCGTTTCCGCCGCTGTCGTCGTTTTCGCGCTGGTGAAGCTGATTGAATACGGCGCGGATTATGCCTCCTCACGGCGCACCACCGACGAACTGAGAAAGGCGTATCAGGCAGAAACCCCTGCCCCGGAGATCACCGCCGCGCCGACTCAGCAGCCCTCCGCCGCGCCCCAGGCCACCCCCGCGCCGACTGCCGCTCCTGCCGCCGTGACGCTTTCGGAAATAACGTATCCCAATAATCCGAGGCTGGAAATCAGCAGTAAGTTCAAAGCCCTGCGGAAACAAAACAAAGACATCGTGGGCTGGCTGACCATCGAAACACTGCTGGACGAGGCCGTGACCCAGCGGGACGAAGATTACTACATGAATCACGACGCGCTGGGGAAGAAAAACGTGAATGGGGCCATCTTCCTGGACTCCGGCATTTCCCTCAAAATACGGCCCTATACCTATATTCTGTACGGCCATAACATGAAAACCGGAGCCATGTTCGGCTGTCTGCGCAATTTTGAGAATATCGCGTACTACCACAGCAACCCGTTCATTACCTTTGATACAATGTACGAAAGCGGGCGGTACGTGATCTTCGCGGTGGGCACGATCAACACCGTGGAAAAAGTCAGGAACTACGTGGACTTGTTCTCTCTCCGTTTCAACTACATCCAGGAACGGGAATCCGCCATTCGCACGCTGATCAACAGTTCCGTTTTCTCCAACACCGTGGACGTCCAGCCCGACGATCAGCTTCTTCTGCTCGTCACTTGCGTGGAGCACGATAACGAGCGCCGGGTGGTCGCCGCCCGCCGCGTAAGGGAGGGAGAAAATGAGGATGATTTGAAAAACACGGTTGCAAGAAGCTGGAAGAAATAATAACGTATATTTCCTTTTCTTTTTCTCGGCTGTGATATTGATTATTATGATTCAGAATGATTCTTAACAAAGCTCCTTTCCGGGACAGATTTTTCGCTGCCATTTCAGGGCTGGAAAGGGACTGATTTCGCAGCGACAAACGGCTCAAACCCTTGTAAAATAAGGACTTCTCCGTTTTTCCTATTATACCATGATGGTCGGCGTCTTTCCCTTACGGGAGCCGCCGACACGCGCCACGGCTTCGCCCGTGCGCTCATCCTTATTATACCATAAGGGCATAGCTGTGCCTCGGTTCTCCTGGCGAATGGCGTGCCGATGAAACAGATTCAAGAATGGCTGGGACATAGTGACTTCTCTACGACAGCGAACATCTATGCGCACCTGGATTTCCAATCGAAGGTTTCCTCTGCCGAAGCGATGCTTGCAGGGCTTGGGCTTAAAGCGATGGAGATTGTCCCAGCGGAAGAGTGATCCGCTTCTTCTCTCCTCTTTTCTCTCCTAAAAAAGCTGTGTTCATACCAGACATGACCAAAAATCATGTAAGGGAGACCGAAAAACCATGCACGCCTCCAAAATGGCGAAAACCCGCCTGAAATCTACGTTTCAGACGGGTCGATGGCGGAGCGGGTGGGATTCGAACCCACGGAGGGGGTAAGCCCTCAACTGATTTCGAGTCAGTCCCGTTGTGACCACTTCGATACCGCTCCAGGTATTTTCACCCCGATTTTCGCCCCGTAAATTGGAGAGAAAAACAGGAGAGAAAGCGAGAGATTCTAACCCAGTAAATGGGCTGGAAGCCTTGAAAAATAAAGGGTTGCGCCAGGGGGTGTTCCGCATGGAGGACATGATTTCGAGTCGGGGCCGTTATGACCACTTCGATACTGCTCCAAGTATTTTCTCCCTGTTTTTCACTCCGGAGACTCGGAGAGAAAAACGGGAGAGAACTCGTCATGCCGGAAGAGATTATTGGGCATTTCCAGGATGAATGCCTATCTTCCGACCCGCCGCTTTGACAGCATTGCCATCAAGCATAAAATAGTATACTGAATCATGGGTGAAATGTCAAGCATGAACCGCGTCCGAAACATTTGAATTCTTGGGACTCTTGGGATGAGTGTCTGCCTCTTTACGGAGTATTCGCTGCTCCAGCCTGCCGGAAAAGACGCCGAAAGATGTTAAGCTTTTAGAAGAAGAATAGTATCAAACCCATTCCTTATTGATCCGGATATAGATGACCTTCAGCAGCTGCGCCAGAAGCGTATAGACAACCATCAGCCCGGCCATCCAGCCCAGGAAGCTCAGGGGCATCACCGGCAGATCAAACAGACCGGCAATGGCCGTGAACCCGATGATCAAGGTCACGAGACAGACGGCCAGTGTGGAAAGGGTAAGCTGCCTGGAGGCTTTGTCCTGAAGGAAGGGGATTTTCGGCGTGCGGATGGTGTGGATGACGACAGTCTGGGAGATGACGCCGAACATGAACCAGCCGCACTGGAAGTAACCGGACAGGCTTACGTTGTTGTATTTATAGATGAACCAGAGCACCAAGAAGCACAGCACGTCCAGCACGGTGCTCAGCAGCCCGAAGCACACCATGAACTTTTTGATCCCCGGCACGTCCCAGCGCTTGGGCCGGGCGATGTATTCGTCCTCCACATGGTCGAAGGGCATCCCCAGCTGGGCAAAGTCGTTCAGGATGTTCTGCACCAGGATGTGAATGGGCAGGAGCGGCAGGAAGGGCAGGAAGATGCTGGCGATGAGCACCGAGAACATATTGCCGAAATTGCCGCTGACCGACATTTTCAAATACTTTGACATGTTGGCGAAGGTCCTGCGGCCCTCAATGACGCCCTCGTTCAGCACATTCAGGTCTTTTTCCAGCAGGATGATATCCGCCACTTCCTTGGCGATGTCCACTGCCGTGTCCACGGAGATGCCCACGTCCGCCTGTTTAAGGGGCAGGCTGTCGTTGATGCCGTCGCCCATATAGCCGACGATGTGGCCGTTGGCCTGGAAAGCCCGCACGACGCGCTGCTTCTGGTAGGGGGAAAGCTTGGAAAAGATGTGGCACTTTTCGCAGGCGGCTTTGAGCGCTTCGTCGTCCATGGCTTCCACGTCCGCGCCGGTCAGGGTGTAGTCCGTTTTGATCCCCAGGCGGCCGCAGATATTGATGGCGACGCCCGCGCTGTCGCCGGTGAGCACCACCGTGCGCACGCCGTTCTTTTGCAGCGCGGCGATGGCGGAACCGGCGGAGGGCTTGGGCGGGTCGAGGAAGCCCACAAAGCCGATGAGCACCATGCCGCTCTCGTCCTGCACGCCGAAGGTGTCCACGCCGTGCACGTCGTTTTTCTGGGCCACGGCGATCACACGGATGCCCTCCAGGTTGTTATCGTCCGCGATCTTTTTCGCGTTGGCGATGAGCTCGGGGGTGATTTCCTTCACTTCGCCCTCGATCTCGATGTGGGAGCAGATGGAGAGAATTTCCTCCACCGCGCCTTTGGTGATCAGCTGCCGCTTGCCCGTTTTGTCCCGCAGCACCACGCTCATGCGGCGGCGGCTGAAATCGAAGGGGATTTCATCTTCCCGGGTGTAGGCTTCTTTCAGATAGGAGAGTTCCTCCTTCTCCGCCCGGTTGATGATGGCCAAATCCATCAGGTTTTTCAGCCCCGTCTGGAAATAGCTGTTCAGGAAGGCGTGGCGCAGCACCCGCTTGTCCTCCCGGCCCAGCACGTCCATGTATTTTTCCAGGATGATTTCATCCTGGGTGAGGGTGCCGGTCTTGTCCGTGCAGAACACGTCCATTTCGCCGAAGGTCTGGATGGAGCCCAGGCGCTTGACGATGGTTTCTTTCTTAGACATATTCACGGCGCCTTTGGCCAGGGAGGAGGTCATGATGACGGGCAGCATTTCCGGCATGATGCCCACGGCGATTGTGATGCCGAACATCAGCGAGGCCAGCCAGCTTCCCTTGGTAATGAAGTTGGCGATGAATATCACGGGCACCATGACCACCATAAAGCTGATGAGCAGGCGGCTGATGGAGTTCACGTTCTCCTCAAAGCTGCTTTTGTCCTTATAGGTGTTCAGGCTCTTGGCCATGCTGCCGAAATAGGTCTGGTTGCCCGTGGCGAGGATGACCGCTTTCGCGCTGCCGGAGACGATGTTGCTGCCCATGAAGCCCAAATTGTCCAGCCCGGTGATGTCGTCGCCGTCTTCGTCCGGCCCGGCGAATTTTTCCACGGGATTGCTCTCGCCGGTCAGTTGGGACTGGTCGATGAACAGGTCTTTGGTTTCGATAAAGCGCACGTCGCCTGGGATCATATCGCCGGACGCCAGCTTCACCACGTCGCCGGGCACGGCGTCCTCAATGTTGATTTCTATGGGGCTTCCGTTGCGGATGACGTCAATCCGGTTGGTGATCATCTGCTGAAGCTTCCTGGCCGCGCTGTTGGATTTCTCCGATTGGACGAAGGAGATCACGCCCGAGATGATGATCACCAGCACCAGCATGATAAACGTGGCGTAAGACGGCTCGTCGGCCAGAATCACGTCCGTCACCAGCGTCACGATGGCAACGATCATCAGCACGATGTTGAAGGGATTGATCAGCGCTTCCCGGATGCGTTTGATCAGGCGGTTTTCATTGCCCAGATCAATGATGTTTTTTCCGTATTCTTCCAGGCGCTCGGCGGCTTCCACCTGGTTAAGGCCGTCTGGCTCCGTCCGGTATTGAGCAAACAGCTGGGCGTCATCCAGCCTGCTGGCTGCGATCAGCCGCTCCTCCACTTCCTGTTTGCGGCTGCTGTCCTTTTTATCCGCCATCCGTACACGCCTCCGATTTCTGCCGCAGGGTTTGCAGCAAGGTACATCTTCCTATCTTCCCGTGGACCATTTTTTCGGATATTATACAATCAAACGCATGAAAAAGCAATGGTTTTCAGATAAGCCGGAAACGCCTATCCCCCCAGATAAAAATCAGCATGCGCGGAACCGAAAAACCATGTGGACAAGCCGTATTTTCCTATGGTATGATGATGAGGAAATTGACCGAAGGTCAATTGAGGCCATCGAAAAAGTATTTTCGACGGCCTTCGAATGAAAGCGGAATCGAGATTCCGCTTTCATTCGATCCATCCATTTCCTGCAAAAATGGGTTTTCGACCTCCAAAGGAGGCCAAAAACCCGATTTTTGCGGCCGGAAATGGATATAGGAAGCAGCTTTCAGCTGCTCCTCCGGCGACGTACACGCCGCCGCCTGCGGATTACAATCGAAGGGCTGTGGCCCTTCGATGCATCCCAGAAGTTTTTCGACAATCTGAATTGACCGAAGGTCAATTGTCCGTCCAGCCGGGCCGCGAACAGCGAGCACGGCTGGCATCATGGTATAATATGCATATGCCGGGAAGGAACACTGACGCATACAGCATACTGCCTAAGAAACGCCGGCCTTATGAATCGAAACCGCTGCCGCGCAGCCGTCCGAAAGAAGGAGGAATTATGATGGATTTCAGCCGATTGACCGCGTATTTGGATTATCTGGACAAACTGAACGTGCCAGGGTGCGACCTAGCCGTGTGCCGGGACCATGAATTGATTTACCGCCATCAGGCCGGGTATCGGGACTTGGCCCGTACCGCGCCGATCCAGGGAGACGAAGCCTATCTGCTGTATTCCGCGACCAAAGTTTTTACCTCCTGCGCAGCCATGCAGATGGTCGAACAGGGAAAACTGCGCCTGGACGACCCGGTCAGCGCTTACCTGCCCGCTTATGCCCATCTGACGGTCAAGGAGGGTGACACCGTGCGCCCGGCCAAAACCGTCATGACTGTCCGGCATCTGATGAGCATGCAGAGCGGCCTGAATTATAACACGGACATTCCCGCCATCGAAAAGGTCATGAAGGAAAACAACCAGCGGGCTACCACCCGCCAAATCGCGGAAGCCAAGGCGGAAGACCCCTTGGAATTCGATCCCGGCACGGATTTCCAGTACAGCTTCAGCCATGACGTGCTGGCCGCGGTGATCGAGGCCGCGTCCGGCCAGCGGTTCTCCGCCTGCCTGAACGAGCATATCTGGGAACCCCTGCACATTCACGGCATGGCCATGCGCTTGAACGACGGGCTCAGGAAACGCCTGTGCCCCCTGTATTCCTATGATCCCGAAACCTACAGCCTAAAGGAATGCACCCAGGAGGAAATCGAAGAAAGGTTCAACCCGGAATTCGAAAGCGGCGGGGGCGGGCTCATCGGCGGCGTAGCGGACTATATCCAATTCGCCGACGCGCTGGCCTGCGGCGGCCGGGGAAAGGACGGCGCGCACATCCTGTCCCCCGAAACGATTCAGCTGTGGAGCGCCAACCAGCTTTGTCCCAAGGGCCGCCAATCCTTCGACGGCTGGCATCGGATTGGCTTTTCCTACGCCCTGGGCGTTCGCACCCGGGTCAATGACCGCATCGGCGGCCCCGGCGTCCTGGGCGAATTCGGCTGGGACGGCGCGGCGGGCGCGTGGGTGATGATCGATCCGTCCAACCGCCTGTCCGCCTTTTTCGGGATGCATGTGCTGAACTACGGCTACAATTACGACGTGATCCATCCCACCCTGCGGGGGCTGATTTACGAAGGGCTGTAACCGCCGGGCCACAGCGCATAAAACCAAGGTTTGGCTTTTCGGGTATCAATGAGCAAATCCCCAGGGGAAATACCCCTGGGGATCATTCTTTATCCGTTGGATCGCGCATCCTGATAACGCACGGGAAGAAGCTCCGGCGATTGAGAGAAGATGGAATCATGGATTGATTAAATGGAAAAGGCGCTTACGAATCAGCCAGGCATTTGAGGCCGACGTCGGGATAATTGGTGATCAGGATATCGGCGCCTTCCGCCAGCACAGCCCGCATGGCTTCCGGCGTGTTCACCGTCCAGGTATTGATTTCGATGCCCGCCCTATGCGCCGCGGCGCAATTGCCGCCGGGGGTGATGACCTCCGAAAAATGCGGATGGATGGCGTCCATTCCCAGCGCCACCGCGTAAGCCCAGGGCCGCACCAGGGAAGCTTCATACAGCAATCCGCAGTACAGCTTCGGATCCATTGCCTTGACACGCAGCATGCTGGAATGGTTAAAAGAGGAAAAGATGACCCGGTCCAGCATTCCTTCCTGAACCGCCAGGCCGATCACCTTTTTTTCCAGCTCCGGATAGTCGATCAGGCTGTTTTTCAACTCGATATTGATTCTCATGCCGGTGGGCTTGAGCAGCTGAAACACCTCTTTCAGGGTGGGGATCCGCGCGTCGGCGTATTCCGGATGCGTACGGTTGAAGCGCAGCGCTTTGAGTTCGCTGAGGGTCAGGTCCTTGACCCAGCCTTCCCCATCCGACACGCGCTCCACAGTTTCATCGTGGGTCACCACCAGTTCGCCGCTGCGGCAGATATGCACATCCAGCTCAACGCCGTGGGCGCCCATTTCGGCAGCCAATCGAAAAGCTTCCAGCGTATTTTCCGGCGCGTAGCCGGATGCGCCGCGGTGGGCGAAAATATACTGACTCATGATCCATTCTCCTTCCATTGCTCCGTATTACAGCATTGCTTCAAAAATCTCACGCCTGGGCGAAGGAATGACACATGTGGAAACAAGGGTTCCGTCTTTCCGGGAGGGAACGGTTCCCGCGTCGATGGCGGCCTGCACCGCCGCCACCTCGCCGCAGAGCGTTACATAGGATTTCCCGCCGATGCCCAGGCCGAGCCGCACTTCCATCAGGCGCACATCCGCTGCCTTGGCCGCCAGGTCCCCCGCCACCACCGCCGCGGAGATCGTGTAAAACTCCATGACGCCCATGGCGCTTATTTCGGAGGGAGGGTTTCCCCCGGCAATGGCCTGCACCATCTGGGGATCCAGGCTCGCGATGGTCAGATCGTCCACCAGGTATTCCCCCGCGTACCGCCTGCCCGCGTCCATCGCGGCGGAAACCGCCGCCACTTCGCCGTAAATGACCACCGTATACTTGCCGGGACACACGGCCCCGGCCTTGAGCAGCGTTACTTCCGCGGCTTTCAGCATGGCGTCCCCGGCGATCACACCCCGGGCGATGCTGTTTGTTTCCAATAGACCCAAAGAAATCATGATCCTAATCCTTTCCCCGCTATGCGCGCCCGCGGATCACAACCACGTCGGCATCCGCGCGTTCCACCGTGCCGCAGATGCTGGCGTGGACATCAGCGCCCAGCGCGTTTTCCGCCATTCGCCCGATCACATCTCCCTGCGCCACCGCATCGCCTGCCGACACACAGGGAACAGCCGGAGCGCCGATATGCTGCTTCATCGGGATACAGACAAAAGGCGCCTGCACAGCCACGGCTTCTTCCGGCACCGGTATATCATACTGCGCCGCATGGATGCGGGCCAGCACGCGCCCGGAAGGCGCCTGATGATATTCTGCCAGCGCGGGCGCGCTCTGGAGCGCAAACGCCGTTTTTTCTCCCCTCGCACGCAGCGCGGCTTTCTGCGCCTGCTGGATGCGGCGGGGATTGAGGCCCATGGGGCAGGCGTACAGCTCGCAGACCCCGCATTCCATGCACAGCGCAGCCGACGGCTCCAGCCGATCCCCCGCGGCAAAGGCGCGCATGGTCAGGTGGGGATAGATGGGGTGTCCCAGCAGATGCCGGGGGCAAAGATCCGTGCAGGTGCGGCATTGAATGCAAACGCTGCGGGCGCGCACCCGCGCCTGCTCCATGGACAACTGCGCGTACCGCACCAGCGTATGCTCCGCAGGCAGCACCAGCACGCCGCCCAGGATTTTAGTCACTGCGTTTTCGCTGTTTTCAGCGGCCAGCGGGCCCATCATGGGGCCGCCCAGTATCAGCCGGTAATCGGGAACCGTGACGCCTCCCGCTTCCGCCAGCAGCAGGCTGACCGGCAAGCCCACGGGCACGCGGTAAACGCCCGGACGCCTGACCTCCCCCGCCACCGTCACAAAGCGCTGGGTCACGGGCTTTCCTTCCAATGCCCGCAGCGCGTTGAGGGCGGTCGAAACGCTGACGACGGTACATCCCACGGCGCCCGGCAGCGCGCCTGGCGGAACGGTTTTGCCCGTGGCGCTGTGCACCAGCGCCTGTTCGTCGCCGATGGGATAAACCGTGGGCAGCAGATGGAGCCGCACCGGAGGCGTGCAGTTTTTTCCGCCCAGCGCGTCCTTTAACGCTTCGATCTGCGGCAGGTAATGATCCTTCAGGCAGATCAGCGCTTCACGCGCGCTGACCATCGACGCCAGCCGGGACGCGGCTTTCACCAATTCTTTCGCGTAACGGCGCATCAGATACTGGTCGCTTTTCAGCAGCGGTTCGCACTCCGCGCCGTTGATCAGCAGCTGTTCGGCGGGAGCGGACAGCTTTTTCCAAAGCGGAAAACCGGCTCCGCCGCCGCCCACCACGCCCCCGTGAAGGAGCATTTCCAGGTCGCTCATTTCTGTACCTCGTGAATATCTATAATCGCCACGATCGCCGCATCCACGGGAGAATCCTGCTGGCCCACCGCCTTGCGGGCCGAGGAACCCTGCGCCACGATCACCATTTCCCCAATGCCCGCGTCGATCGTATCCACCGCCACGAGGGGCTCCCCCGTCGCCGTGCCGTCCAGCCTGGCGGGCTCCACGATCATCAGCTTCCGTCCAATCAGGGTTTCCTCCTTCCGGGTGGCCCACAGATTGCCGACTACCTTCGCAATAAACATGCTTTATTCACCTCCGTATGTCATGGCAATCCCCAGGGCCTTGGCGGTATCCCGCGCCAGGGGCGTTATGATCTGCCCTTTGCGGATACAGAAGGCCGTGATGTTTTTTCCCCTGAGCGTCTTGATATCATGCTCCGTGATGAGCTTTCCCGGAAAAACGAATCCTGCCTCCGCAGCAGGAGCATGCTTATCGCTCTGAGGAGCACAAACATCTTTGCCAAAGCATTCTTTCGGAGCGCACCTGCCCACGATCTCGCATAGGCAGTCCTTCCCTGCGCCTGCCGCATTCGCTTCATCCGTGTCCATATGCAGCGCCAGCGCTGCCTGCTCCCCTACGCGAACCGGCACCTGCTCCAGAATCAGCGGGCGGCTTCCAAGCACCCGCACGGACACGCAATCTCCGTTGGCCACACCAAACTCCGCCGCGTCCGCAGGCGTCATATGCACATGCCGCTCCGCGATGATCGCAGCCTTGCGGGTGATCACAGTGCCTCCGGCTTGCAGGACGATTTCCGCCGCGTCCGTAAGCTGCCCCGACAGGCGCACAGGCGCGCTGATTCCCAGCGTTCTTGCGTCCGTCGCCGAGATTTCCACCTGCGTTTTGTCCCGAACCGGCCCAAGCACCGCCACGTTATCAAGGATCCCCTTGGGGCCGATGAGCCGCACCCTGCACCCGGACAGGAATTGTCCGGGCTGCGATATTTCACGGACGCATTCAAGCTGCTCCAGCCCAAACAGCGTTTTCAGGTCTTCCCTGGACAGATGCGCATGGCGGGCGGACATCTCCGCCGGAAACCGGCGTCCATAGGCCCCATCGCTTTTCAGCCTGGAAAGCACTTCCGCCACAATGGTATCAATCTGGCTCACTTTCTTATCCCTCCCGTCAACGGCGCACGGCGCGCAGCTGGAGCACGTAAAAGAAGCTGGACAGCCTGTTCAGCGCAAGAATGATGTCCTCCCTGCCCGCCTTCTGCCCGTCCCAGAACGCCTGGACGGCGGCAAGCTCCACCTCGCGCGTCAGCGCCCGCAGGCGGTTCAGCTGGGCGGCCAGCAGCCCATGCTCCTTCGACGGCAGGATATGGCCGGAAAAGCCGAATTCCTGCGGATGGTGGGAGCACCGATGTACCTCCTCCGGATCCATGCCGTCCAGCTTCCAGGCGGGAACCGGTGTGCCCCGCACCTCCGACGCCAGCACGGCGCGCACCAGCGCCAGGGCATCCTCCAGGGGAGCACGCCATTCGGGCCTGCAGGAGCATTGGAGCACCAAGATCTCGCTTTCCAGCATGTCCAGCTTGCCCCGCAGCAGGATGCGCGGATGGGTTTTGCATACCATCTCATGGGCGTTCAGATTGGTCATGTGCTCCGGCTTTCGTCCGCTTTCAGAAGGCACCGCAGCCTGCCGCCGCGGGTGCGTGTCAGGATGTTTATACAGCTTGAGATCCAGCAGGTATTGCCGCGCGGCCGGCGTCAGCTTTGCGTCCGGCGGCGTCTCATACTGCTCCGGAATGCCAGACGCAAACTGATCCCTTAGTTCGCGTTCGGTAATAAATCGCATAACGAATAAGCCTCCTCATGCCGGGAGCGCAAAAGGCGCAGAATGGAAACAGAAACCGGATCAGCTCTCGATATGCGGCAGAATACCCTCCACCTCGCCATGGGGCCGGGGAATCACATGCTGGGAAATCAGATTGCCGACGCGCTGGGCCGCCGCTGCGCCAGCGTCCACCGCGGCCTTGACCGCGCCCACTTCGCCGCGCACCATGACCGTCACCAGGCCGCCGCCCACATGCACCTTGCCGATCAGCGTCACGTCCGCCGCCTTCACCATGGCGTCCGCCGCTTCAATGGAACCTACCAAACCACGGGTTTCGATCATGCCCAATGCGATTTTCTCAGGATTCATACGCTACCTCCTATACCTCAAGTTACAGTTCCAAATGGGGCAGAATGCCCTCCACTTCGGGATGGGGCCGGGGAATGACGTGGACGGATACCAATTCGCCCACCCGCTGGGCCGCGGCCGCGCCCGCGTCGGTCGCCGCCTTCACGGCGCCCACGTCGCCGCGCACCATGACCGTCACCAGGCCGCCGCCCACATGCACCTTGCCGATCAGCGTCACGTTGGCCGCCTTCACCATGGCATCCGCCGCTTCCACTGAGCCAACCAGTCCCTTGGTTTCCACCATTCCCAGGGCGATCTTGTCATAATCCTGACTCATCGTGAACCTCCTTCTATGATTCCTCACAGTTTATTCTTTTCGTGTCATTTCAGGCCGCGGATCTGCTGCACAACGGCCTGGACGATGCGTTCCATCTCATCGGCGGTCATTCCGGTTTCCATTCCGGGCTTCATGCTCCCGATGCAGGAAGCGCATCCCTCCGGTGCTCCGCCGCCCACTTCCTCCGGCTCGATCAGGCCGTAAGCCGCCCGCCGGATCTGGTACAAATGATGCACCGTCACGTTGTCGCTGGTGGCGCTGCCGCCCACCGCGCCGCAGCCCAGCGTAAAGGACGGGCTGATCCCCGTTGTCGCCCCGATGCCGCCCTGGGTGGAGCCGGTGTTGACCAGCAGCCGAGAAACGGGCTTTTTCAGCACAAATGTGCGCACCAGCTCGGGGTTGTTCGTGTGCATCGACAGGCTGTGGCCGATGCCGCCGAATTGCAGCAGCTGCAGGCACCGTTCGCAGGCGTGCTGCCAGTCCGGTTCGGTATAGAAGGCCAGCAGCGGCGACAGCTTTTCGATGGAGAAGGGATAATCCTTTCCCACCCCCTCCTGATGGCAAAGGATCACCCGGGTGTCATTCGGCACCTGAATCCCCGCCATGGCGGCGATTTCAAGGGCGCTCTTGCCCACGATGCGCGGGTTGACCGTTTCCGCGCCGGGCCGCTTGATGATCGCTTCCAGCTTTTTCTGTTCCTCCCCGGATACAAAATACCCGCCCTGGCGCTTGAACTGGGCAATCACTTCCTCACGGATGCACGTTTCTGTGACGACGCTCTGCTCTGAGGCGCAGATGGTGCCGTTGTCAAAGGTCTTGCTGGCGATGATGCGGCGCACCGCGTTGGGAATATCGGCTGTGCGCTCGATGTACGCGGGCACGTTGCCGGGGCCGACGCCCAGCGCGGGGGTGCCCGAGGAATACGCCGCCTTCACCATGGCAGAGCCGCCGGTGGCGATGATCATATTGCTGCGCTTCATCAGTTCCGCCGTGCCGCCGAGGGTGGGCAGGGTCATCATGGTCACCAGGCCGTCGGGCCCGCCCGCTTCCACGGCAGCGGCGTTCAGGATACGCACCGTTTCGCCGATGCAGTTCAGCGCCGAGGGATGGGGCGATACGACCAGGGCGTTTCCCGCTTTCACCGAAATCAGCGCTTTGAAGATGGTCGTACTGGTGGGGTTGGTGCTGGGAACGAGCCCCGCCACCACGCCCACCGGAATGGCGACCTCCAGCATTTTCTTCTCGGTGTCTTCGCGGATCACGCCGATGGTTTTCTGATCCTTGATAAACCGGAACACTGTGCGGGCGGCGAACAGGTTTTTGGTGATTTTATCCTCTTCCCTGCCAAAGCCCGTATCGGCCACAGCCATCTGCGCCAGCCTGCGCGCCGCGCCTTCCGCAGCCCGGGCCATTGCCTCCACGATGCGGTCCACCTGCTGCTGGTCCATATCTGCCAGTGCCGTTTGGGCGGCTTTTGCCTTTTTGACCAGATCCCGCGCTTCCTGGATGGAAGCAAGATCCCGATCCAATTCCATGGCATTCGCTTCCTTTCCCCGTGTTACTTCTTATAATACGCCGCAAGGGCCGTAAGCAACTGGTCTTTCTTGGCATAGCGGATTTCCGCCGCTTTCAGGGAGAAATCAGGCAGCTTTCGCGCGAAGCTGCGAAGCGCCAGCACCTTCCAATGTTTCAGTTCCTCCAGGGGCGGCATGCCGGGCTGCTGCGTTTTTGCCGTGTTTTTTTCCTTCGGCTTTTCTTTGTCAGCCTGCCCGCAGCGCTTCAGTTCGCGCATGCCGCCTTCGCAGCCGCCGCAGGCCGCGCAGCCGCCCTGGCTGCGTTTTCCCGGCCCGATTCCCGGATCGCTGGCAAGCATGCAGAACACCTCCGGCATGGCGCGGGGAATCACATGGGAGCTCACGACCACGCCCACCCGCTGGGCCGCCATGGTGCCCGCGTCCACCGCCGCCTGTACCGCCGCCACATCGCCCTCAAAGCGCACCATCACCAGGCCGCCGCGCACGTAATCCGTGCCCAGCAGCCGCACGTTGGCTGCTTTCAAACCGGCGTCCGCCGCCTCGATGGCGGACAGCAGGCCGCTGGTTTCGATCATGCCTAAAGCGGTTATCTCCATGCCCTGTCTCCCTTTCAATCAATCGTCAGCCCTGCCTCAGCGCGATCGGGCGGGAAGCCACGTCCGCCACTGCCCGCGCGAACGCCTCGCAGGCCGCCCGGCAGTCCGACTGCGTGCCCGTCAGCAGCCCGCCGCCGAAGTTGGTGGGGGAAGGCGGGCCGTAAAAATCCACGATGCGCACTTGCGCGGCTTTCAGCGCTTTATCGAGGGCGTACACGCTTTCCAAAGGCGGAGCGATCAGATAGGCCAGCGGGCTTCCCGCCGGGATGCCGCACTGGGCGGAAAGGTAGGTGCCCGTGCGGCTGATGCAGTGGGCGTAATACACCACGCTGTCATCGTCGTTGGCGGAATAAAAGCTGGCTTCGTGCTCGATCATATGCATGGCCGCCGCCATGCCGCTTTCCACGTCGTCCGGCGCGCTTCCCGCCAGGATCCCCAAAAATTCGCCCGCCAAGGCGGTATTGGCGTTCGCTGCGCCGGCGTACATGGATTGCGCGTAGCACACCGAAACATTGGCTTTCTTCGTTGCTTCATCCAGCGCCGTATAGCCCACGTCATCGCTGTCGCAGGTGATCAGCCCCAAAGATTGGAGGCTTTTATCCAGCTTGAGGCGTTCCCGCAGGCCGATGTCAACACGTGGGATGATGCGTGCCGCCAGCACCTTGGCCGGTATGCGATCCCCCCGCAAGCGAACGCCCCCTTTCCATTCTTTTGCCCTTTCCCCTGCGGATGCGTTACACAGGAAGATCGGTGCCGCTGGCTTTCTTTTCCAGGATCAGCTGAATCAGATCCACGATGTGCGCCCCCGCTTCCACCGCAGGCGTCCCGCCCCGATGGATATTGGCCAGCACGGTACGCCGCGCCTCGCTCATCCCTACAGTGGGTTTGTACGCGATATAAGCGCTCAGGCTTTCAGCCGTTACCAGGCCGGGGCGCTCCCCCAACAGCACGCAGACCACGTCCGCGCCGGTCGCCTCGCCGATCTGGTCCTCCGTTGCTACGCGGCCGAAACGCACAAAGAAGGGATCATTGACCTTCAGGCCCGCCGCTTTCAGCCCTTCCGCGATCACGGGCAGCATGTTCAGCGTGTTGGCCTGCACCGCGCTGGAGGAAAGCCCGTCCGCTACATACAGCACCACCTGCGTCCCCTGGGGAACCGTTTCCCGGATCCGCTGCAGGGTGTCCGCTGAGAACACACGCCCCTTATCGGGCCGCGTCAGGAATTCCGACCGGTTTTCACAGGTGGTCTGGAATACTTTCCATCCCGCCTTCTGCAGAAAATCCTCCGGCACATCGGAAAAGACGGCGTCCTGCGCTGCGGCGTGATCCGCCTGAAAGCGGAGCATGGTCTCGGTGCGGTAGCGTGCTCCGGCATGGCCGACGCCGATGCGCGCGGGGGTTTTCTCCTTCATCGCCAGAAAAGACGCCTGGTCGTGGGGGCGCTCCACCAGGTACTGGGTGCGGATATTCACAGCGGAAACATCGGGAAGCGGGTCGCCGCTTTCCGCAGGTGTTTGCTCTTTTTTCGCCGGAGCATCGCTTTGCAGCTGCCGGAGCACTTGCTCCACCACCGCCCGGATCTGCTGTTCTGTCATGCGTCCTTCCCCCCTTCCGCTGTATTTACAGAAATACGGAAGCGTCGCCCGCGTTGGGGCCCAGCCGCCCATCCTGCCAGAGGCCCCACTTCTCCATCCATTTTTCAAACGCGGAGATGGGCTTGAGGCCCATGGTTTCGCGGATGGCGGCGATATCGTGATAGCTCGTGGACTGGTAATTCAGCATTACGTCGTCTCCGTGGGGCACGCCCATGAAATAATTGCAGCCCGCGGCAGCCAGCAGCAGCGCCAGGTTTTCGTTGTCATACTGGTCGGCGCGCATATGGTTGGTATAGCAGCAGTCGCAGCCCATGGGCAGGCCGTGCAGCTTGCCCATAAAATGATCCTCCAGGCCCGCCCGGATGAACTGCCTGTTGTCATACAGGTATTCCGGCCCGATAAAGCCCACCACCGTATTCACCAGGAAGGGCCTGAAATGCCGGGCGAAGCCGTAGCAGCGCGCTTCCATGGTGACCTGGTCCCAGCCGTTATGCGCGTCGGAGGATAATTCGCTTCCCTGCCCCGTTTCAAAATACAGCTGGTTGGGGCCGTGGGAGGTTCCTTCCCGGGCCATCAGGTCTCGGGCTTCCGCGATCATGGCGTTATTGATGCCGAAGGCCGCGTTTCCCTTTTCCGAACCGGCGATGCTCTGGAAAATCAAATCGCAGGGCGCGCCCTGGCGCACCGCTTCCATGCCGGTGGTCACGTGGGCCAGCACGCAGATCTGCGTGGGGATGGCGTACTTTTCCTTGAGCTCGGCAAAACGACCGAGGATGGCTTTCACGCTTTCGGTGGAGGCATCCACGGGATTGAGCCCGATCACCGCGTCGCCCACGCCGAAGGTCAGCCCTTCCAGGGTGGACGCGGTGATGCCCTCCAGATCATCCGTGGGATGGTTGGGCTGGAGCCGGGCGGACAGCGTCCCCTCCTCGCCGATGGTCGTGACGCAGGTCGCCGTCACCCGCATTTTTTTTGCCGCGTAAACCAGGTCAAGGTTGCTCATCAGCTTGCAAACCGCCGCAATCACTTCGCTGGAAAGCCCCCGCCGCATCACGGCGATTTCCTCCGGCGGACAGGCCAGGATCCGCTCCCGCAGCGCGCCGATGGTCATATCCTGATATTGGCGGTAAATGCGCGTATTCAGATCGTCCAGGATCAGGCGGGTCACTTCGTCTTTTTCATAGGGAACAGCCGGATGCTCACAAATATCCCGCACCGTCAGATGGCTCAGGACCACGCGGGCCGCGACGCGCTCCTGGGGTGTTTCCGCGGCTATGCCGGCCAGCCGGTCCCCGGATTTTTCGTCGTTGGACTTGCCCATCACCTCACGCACATCGTGAAAACTGTAGGAATGGCCGCCCAATGTCACGCTGAGCCGCATGCTGTTACCTCCCTGAATCCTGAGAAAAAGCGAATGTTTTAATGATGACAGGCACTACCCTGCCGCTGCCCAGGGGCGCGCCAATATCCACCATGTCCCCATAGTTCAATTCGATCCCGTCCAGACAGAGAAACGGCGTGCCCGCAGGCCATTCCCGGGACAGGGCCTGGCCCAGCGCTTTAGCCATATCCTCCCGAAGGATGACCACCTTGAGCGCATGCTCCGCCATCGCGGCAGCAATCTCGCGGGCCGCCGCAGTGACCGTGCTCCAGTCGGGCGACGTGATGCCCTGCATGTAAACGGCGCACTCGCCGTCAAATATGCTATACTGGGCTTCAATCGCCTGCCGAAGCCCGGCAATATCCCTTTCCCCGGTGAACGGCACCGTGCATACGGGAAGGGATTTGATGGGAAGCCGCATGTCCCGGAACTGTATGGTGCTCCCGGAAACCGCCACACTGTATGCCCCCGCTCCGATCACGGTGGCATGGCTGGTCTCCGCCGGACGGAGCACACGCTGATCGATAAAAAACCGGGAGCGCGCCACCGCCCGGCCAAGCGCCTCGCCCAAATCGTAGAACCGGATGGCATCCTGCCCCGTTCCATAGATACAGTCGGCCACGCCTCCGGAAAAAGTGAACAGCTCCGGCTGAAGCCCGGCGGGAAGGCTGTGCTCCACCGCCAGCGCTTCATGCAAAGCCGTGCGCTCCCGCAGCCCCGCAGCTTCTTCCAGCACCTGGGCCATGCGATCCGCGAGGCGGGTCTGCCGGGTTTCATCCAACACCGTACCCGGATGGAGCACGATGCCGCAGTCTCCGGCGATTTTCTCCATGGCGGGGCTGAAGGAGAGCACCGTCCATTCATCTTCCTGAAAACGAAGGAGCCTTCCGCCAATATCCAGGCAGCCTTCACACACCGGCACACCCTTTTCAAACAGCGCCATATTGGTGGTGCCGCCGCCAATGTCCAGGTTCAGCACGGACCGGCCCCTGCTCTCGGACATCTCCGCCGCGCCCGATCCGCGCCCGGCCAGGATCCCTTCCAGGGAAGGCCCCGCCGTCGCCACGACGAATTCTCCCGCCAGCTCGGACAGCGCCTGCGTCACCGCCCGGGCATTGGCCTTGCGGGCTGTTTCCCCTGTAATGATGACCGCGCCGAGGCGAATATCGGCGGGCGAAACGCCTGCTTGCCGGTAGTCCTGGCGGATCATGGCTTCCAGCGCGGCGCTGTCTATGGTATCCGCCTGAAGCAGCGGCGTCAGGCGAACGGGAGCACGGTAGAGCACGGTTTTTTCGGTGATCCTGATGCGCGGAACGGAAAACGCGGAGGCTGTATTGCTGAGCGTCAGGCGGCTGAAAACACACTGCGTCGTAGATGTGCCGATGTCGATCCCCACACTCAGCAGCTGCTCCTCCCGCATGACGATCCCCTTCCCCGCAGTCTCCGGCAAAGACGTATATGGACAGAACGGTAAACTTCTTCACATTTATTCTATCACATGCAGTGCTCCCGTGTCAACGCATAATCCTTGCTTCTCGTCCACTTTCTGTTTCTTGACAGCAAAAAGCGCTTATAATATAATATATGAGACATTAAACGCCGCATAATGGAAGGAGGGAACACGCGATTCAGCCTTTCTGTGATCCTTTTATTTCTCCGCTTTCCGGAAAAGAGCACCTGCATGACGCGCTGCTGCGCGGAGATCGCACCGCCGTTGCAGCCCTGCTTGAGAACGGTGATTCCTCTGCATTGGCCCGGCAGAAAAACGCACTCATGGAAGACCTGATGGACCGTTATCTGGCCGGTGCTCTTCCTTTCTGCCAGCTGACCGCCTTCGCCCATGCCGCCGGCGCTTTTCCCCCTCCCTCCCTGCCTCCTGTCGCCTGCTGCGGGGCCGCGTCCGGCAACCTCAGCGCGGCCGGAAGGGATTATACGCTGATGCTGCTTTCGGCCTGGGGGATCCCCGCGCTTGACCTGGGCGTCGACGTGTCCGCCGAAGCCTATCTGTCAGCAATCACCGAAAACAATCTGCAATATGCCGTCTGCGTGATATTCAAAGCGGCGGACGCCGAATGCCCGCGCCGGATGCACGAACTCGCCGAAGCGCGGGGCATTCGGGGGAGATTCCGCCTGGTGGTCTGCGGCGCCAGCGAATCGGAAACTGCGCTGCTGCGCGATCTGCCCGCGGACTTTTTAACCAGCCGGTCTGCCGCGGCAGCGCAATGGGTCATGAACACATGGAAAAAATAACTGTTTATGCCGGGGAGCATTTTCCCGTTCAGCCGGATCAGGCGGAGGTATTCCGCTGGCTTCAATGCGGCATGGGGCTGCCCTGCCGCCCGGCCTACGAAACCGCGTGGGATCAGGCCGTGCTCCTGCTCCGGCAGACCGCCGCGCCGCGGGCGGCTGTCCTTCGGGAGGGAGCGGACCGGCTGGCTATCCTTTTGACCCTGGGAAACCGGGCAGAGGCGCTGGCGTCCAGCCTTTTTCAGCGGCAGGAATACATCACCGGCAGCCTGCTGAACGTGCTCTGTGATGAGCTGCTGTTTCAGATGGACCGCCGGGCTGCCCTGCTCCTGCAGCGCGATTTGGAGGAGGAAAAGCTTTTCATGGCTTCCCGTGAAGAGCCCGGAGCCGGCCTTTCCGTCCCGGATCAGCAGCGCTGTCTGGAACAGATGAAGCGCGCGATGCCTGATGTGCGCATTTCGGAGCACGGGATGATTTCGCCCGCCAAATCCATGATGTACCGGTTGGTGCTCTCCCGCCAGTGCTGCGGCAGCGCGCTTTTGCACGATTGCGCCAGCTGTCCGCAAAAAGACTGCCTGTACCGCAGTGTAAAGTAAAGAACGCCGCGAGTTTCCGTCCGGACTGCGGCAGCGCATGATCCCAACAAAAAAAGCCGCTGAGCACGGCTTTTTTCTTTCTGAGCGGCTGTCTTAAAGTCCAATCACCAAATCCCGCTTGATCGCTGCAAATACCCGGTCGCCGTCGCTGAAGTCCATGCGGTTTTCAAATACCACGTCCGCGTTCATCTGCAGGCTGTCGAAATCAACGGAGAAGCGCACCAGATTGCCATGCGAAATATGCCCGGTTATCCTGCCTTCCGCCGCCAGCAGCGTTTCGGTTCCCTGAACGGGCCTTTTGCTGAGGATGACGATTTCGGGGCGCACCGCCACGTCCTCGCCCGGAATGTTTCCCCCGAAAACACGGTTGAAGTCCGCGGCCCGGGGCAGGTTGTAGTTGCCGATAAAGGTGGCCGCGAACCGGGTGGCCGGGTGCGTATATATCTGTTCCGGGGTGCCTGACTGCTCTATTTTCCCATCGTGGAAAAGGTGGATCATGTCGGACATCACCATGGCTTCATCCTGGTCGTGGGTGACGAAGATCGTCGTAATACCCAGCTGCTGCTGAATGCGGCGGATTTCGATCTGCAGATTTTTACGCAGCAGCGCGTCGATGGCGCTGAGCGGTTCATCCAGCAGAAGCACCTTGGGCGCGGTCACCATGGCGCGGGCCAGCGCCACGCGCTGCTGCTGGCCGCCGGAAAGCTGGGCCGGATACTGGTGGATTTTTTCGCTCAGGCCGACGATCTCCAGCATCCGCTCCACCTTCTGGCTGATCTCCGCCCTGGGCAGCTTTTTCAACTTCAAACCGTAGGCCACATTGTCCCGCACGCTCATATTGGGAAAAAGGGAGTACTGCTGAAATACCATGCCGATGCCGCGGCGGCGGGGAATGACCTGGGTGATTTCCTGCCCGTCCAGATAGATGTGGCCGTCCGTCACCTGTTCCAGGCCGGCCAGGCAGCGAAGAAGGGTGGATTTGCCGCATCCGGAGGGGCCCAGAAGGGTCACCAGCTGTCCCTGTTCCACTTCCAGGTCAATATCCTTGAGAACGTGGTTCGTGCCGAATACTTTATTGATCTTTTCAAAGCGGATATAGGACATGGCTCATTTTCCCCCGTTTCTGATTTTCTCAAGCGCGCTTCTGTTCTGCAGGATCAGCACGATGGCGGTGATGGTGAAGGTGATCAGCATGATCACCACAAATACCGCGGAGGATTCCGTGCTGGACCGCTTCATCGCCTGATACAGGAATTTCTGCATGTTGTTCACATTGGAGCTGGACAGGTTGCGGATGATGACGTAATCGCCGAACAGCAGGCCCACGGCCAGCAGGCTGGAAACCGTGATGCCGGTGATGATGTTGGGCACGATCACCTTGAAGAAGGCTTTCAGTTTGCTGTCGCCCAGCATCTCCGCCGCCTCCAGCAGGGTGTTCATTTTGATGGCGCGCATACCGTTGCGGATGCCGTTATAGATGTGGGGCAGGATGATGATGCAGTAGGCGCCGATCAGCATGACCATGCGCTCGCCCAGAACGCCGCCGCCCTTGGCGTACAGGCTCAGGATCGAAACGGACAGGATGACGCCCTGGATGGTATAGGGAACCATGCACAGCAGCTGCACGTACTTTTCCAGCTTCGGAAAGTACACCGTCACCGCAAACAGCGCCAGCAGCATCACCAGGATGGTGATGGCGATGGGCACCGCGCATACGATCACCGTCTGGTACATGGAAGTCAGGAAAGCAGGATCGGAAAAAATCTTCTGATAATTCGCCAGGGTAAACCCGTGGGGAACAATGCCCGTCCAATCTTCAAAAAGAGAATAAACAATCGTCGCAAGCAAAGGGATGATCAGCCAGACAATGACGATCGCCATGACGATGTTCGCCGATGCTTTTCCTTTTTTCATGTGCGATCACCTGCTTTCCCATTTGGTCAGCTTCCGCGTGATATAGTTGTTGATCAGAATCACGACGCACATGATCAGCATCATCACCACGGAAAGCGCCGCGCCCAGCTTCGGCTTGGTCCTGATATCACCGACAAAGGATGCGGAAATATTGATCGGCAGCAGGGAGAAATTGTTCATCAGCAGGGCGTAAGCCGTCGCGTAGGCGCACAGGGCGTTGGCGAACAGCACGCTCAAAGTGGAAAACAGGCTGGGCAGCAGCACCGGAACGCCCACGTGCATCCAGAAATGGGTATTGGTTCCGCCCAGCAGCATATTGGCTTCATTCCACTCCTGGCGGATGCCGTTGAACGCCGGGATCAGCAGCAGCGTGGACAGCGGGATCTGGAAGTAAATATACATCATCGTCAGGCCGCTGCTGGTGTACAGGTCGAAGTTCTGGATGAATTCGATTCCGTAATTGCTGGCGATCTGCTTGAGCACGCCGGCGTTGCCCAGAATGATCATATAGGCAAAGGCCAGGGGAACGCCCGCGAAATTGGAGGTCATGTTCAGGACAGTCAAAAATACGTTGCGGAATCTGCCCCGGGAAGTATGGGCGGCCCGGGCGCCAAGAAACGCGATCACAATGCCGAAGGCCGTGGAAATCGCCGTGATTTTCAGGCTGTTCAGGATCGCCTTCGTGTAGCTGAGGGTGGTAAATATCTTTGTATAGTTGTCAAAGGTGAAGCGCACGCTGGGGTCCTTGTCCAGCCCAAAGCTGTCCACCGCCAGCATGATCAGCGGCAGCATCTCGTAAAGGAGCACCACCAAAAGAAAGGGAAGCAGCGCCAGCAGATAGATATATTTACTGCCCGAGCGGGCTGCCCGTTTCGATTTTTGCAGTTCCATAGGCTTTCTCTCCATCCTAAAAACCGGGGGCGCACTTTTTGGAGTACGCCCCCTCAGGCAATCAGAGATTCAAAGCATCAATCCAGCAGCGGGATAATGTTCTCAGCCCACCATTCGGAGATTTCAGCGCAGACTTCGGCATACTGCGCGGCATCGGAGATGCCCACGGCATTGGCGTAGGTCGCGGGATCGAAGGTGCTGGCGATGATGTCGGCGGGGATTTCCACATTGGTGCGGGTGGGCACGGCGCCGGACTTGGCCAGGTTGATCTGGCCCTGGTCGGAGAAGATATACTCGCGGGCCAGCGCGGCGGCGAAGGGCGTATCGCTGTTCTTGCTGATCACGCTGGCATAGCCAACCAGGATCGCGCCGTCAGAGGGGATGCCCACGGTGATGTTGTAGTTGGGGGTTTCATCGCGATAGGTCAGCACGTTGTAGCTCCAGCTTACGCCGCACTCCACTTCACCGGCCTGGATGCGGGCCAGCAGGATGTCGCCCTTGTCGATGCGGCCTGCCTTGGCCATTTCGGTCCAGAAGTCGAAAGCGGGCTGCAGGTTATCCAG
>JAFZOG010000122.1 GCA_017550745.1 Clostridia bacterium
ATATTCGTGCCTGCACCAGATATCATGATCCCTTTGCCACGCATAGGAATAGTAGATCGCAAAGCAGCCCATTTCATGCCCGTCGGGCGCTTTTTCACCCGTCCAGAAGACGTCTTCCTCGCCGCCCGTGGCTTTTACCACTTCCTCGTCCGGCAGCTTTTGAATCTCCGCCGCCGTTTTTTCCCGGCGCGCCTGCTCCGCTTCCGTGATCGCCTCCCGAATGTCCGCTTCCGTCAGGTCATAGCCCAGCTTGGAGGCGATTTGGGCGCATACGCGGACGAATTCCTCCCCGGTCGTCGGCTTCGTCCTTCCCTCATACAGCTTCTTCGCTTCAGGATCAGCCTGCAAGCGTTCCAGAAATATTTTCACTTTCTCCGTTGCCATGGCGGTTTCCTCCCCATTTTATCACACGGTCTCAGATTTGGCCATAGTAGTTCTGCCCGCAATGATAAAATTCATAGTAATGAAAGTTTTGATCGCATCCGTCGCTGCTCCGGCAGTTTTCCCCGTCTATATACGTGAACCTGCAGCTGCCCAGCTCCGTCCAATCCCCGATGGCGGAAACGCATTCATCATGATGCTTTGTTTTTCTGTCCCTGCCGCCGGCCGCGTCAACCAGGTCATCGTCCGGCAGGGCCTGAATATCCGCCGCGGCTTTCTCCGTCTTTTCGGCGCGCTCCTGCTCCGCCGCCGCGATTCCATCCCGGATTTCAGCTTCTGTCAGGTCGAAGCTCAGTTCCTTCACGATCCCGGCACAGACCTTTATTGCCGCCTCAAAGCTCTCCGGTTTCGCGCGCTTGCCCAGCAGGTCCTTTGCCTTTGGATTGGATTTCAGCTTTTCCAGAATTTCATCGAATTGTTCCATTGATATCGTTTGAACCGTCCTTTTGATTTCTTGCCGCGTTTTCCGGGCAGTCTGGAAATGTCAAGCGTCAGATGGGCAAGGATGACGGAAGGCGCTCAAGCGCCTTTCCGCCGTCAGGAAATGAATTCCTGACATTCCATCATTTCCTGGAGATTGCATCTTTTTCCACGCTGATTACGGCTGCAGAGATATTCCGGATAAGTCAGATAACTCAGGTCACAAGCGTCATTCCACCAGCAGTTTTCCCTGTCCTGGAAGGTGTCTTTGCAATTATGGTGGCTTTTTCCGCCCGCCGTCTTTTCCAGTTCGCTGTCATCCAGCTTTTGGATTACCTCCGCCTGGGCGTCGGTCTTTTCCTTCCGGTCTGCCGAAGCCTTTTTGAGATAGTCCGCCAAATCCGCCGCGTCCAGGTCATAACTCAGCTTCTTCGCTGCTTCGATCAGCTTGAGGGCTTTTTCTTCCTCGCTCCTGGGCGGCTCCAGGCCCTTGAACAATTCCTGCGCTTTGGGGTCTGCCATAAGCTTTTCCAGGATTTCCTTCACATTTTCGATGGCCATGGAGGTTTCCTCCTTGTATGATTGCAAACGCTTCCGCGCTTTGGTTCAAGAATATACAGGCAGAGGGAGAAGCGTTTCTCCCTCTGCCGGGTCAAGGCATCCTTCCGCCGTCAGAAAAGGATTTCCTGGCAATTCGCCATTTCATCTAAAGCGCATATTTTATCGTTCAGGTTATGGTTGCAGAGATAACCCGGATAGATTTCATAATTCAGGTCGCAGGCGTCAGTCCTCCAGCAGTTTTCTTTGTCCTGGAAGGTGTCCTGGCATTCGCCGTGGTCCCTTCCGCCGGCGGCCTTTTCCAATTCGCTGTCATCCAGCTTCTGGATCGCCTCCGCCTGGGCGTCGGTTTTTTCCTTCCGGTCGGACGCGGCCTTTTTGAGATAGTCCGCCAGGTCCGCCGCGTCCAGGTCATAGCCCAGCTTCTTCGCCGCTTCGATCAGCTTGAGGGCTTTTTCTTCCTCGCTCCTGGGCGGCTCCAGGCCCTTGAACAATTCCTGCGCTTTGGGGTCTGCCATAAGCTTTTCCAGGATTTCCTTCACATTTTCGATAGCCATAGAGGTTTCCTCCGTTCCTTTTAGCATTCGGAAGGCCGCGCGGGGCGGCCTTCCGGTTGACGATGGGATCATTCATTCATCTTCTGGATCCACTGGCATTTATACCCTCTGTAATTCCTCCATGCCACATCGCAGGCGTCGTAGAAAGCGCAGTTCTCATGATCCTCGTAGGTTTCAAAGCAGTTGTCGTGATCCCTCTTGCCGCCGGCGGCCTGTGCCACTTCCTCATCGTCCAGCGCCTGGATCGCCTCGGCCTTCGCGTCGGTCTTTTCCTTGATCGCCTGGGCATAGGCGTCGAAGTCTTCCTTGGTCAGGTCAAAGCCCAGCTCCTTGGCCACGCCGATGAGGGCGGCGATCTTTTCGTCCTCGCTCTTGAACGGGGGCAGGTTTTTCAGCAGCTCCTGTGCCTTGGGGTCCGCAGCGAGCTTTTCCAGGGTGTCCTTTACCTTTTCGATTGCCATGATGATTTCCTCCTTGTTTTGTTCTATCTCAAAATGGTGACCCACTTTGATTTTCTTTGTTACGGGCAGTCCGGCGCTTCGCCCGCCGTGTTCACATATCTACACTTTTATCATCCCAAATGGACAATTAATAATTATATCCTGATACTCTTCTATAACCTCAGCGGTGACAATCATGAGATCGCAGAAGAACATTTGATCGCACGACGCGCCTAAAAATCCGCACGAATTCCCGTTGTAATTGTTTTTGCAGATATAATTGTTGTAATCCTGATAATTACGGTCACAGCCGTCCGTATGCGAGCAGTTTTCCCGATCCAGGAAAGAATCCTTGCATTCCGCATGACCTTTTCTGCCCAACTCCGAACGACTTTTTCCGCCCGCTGCCTGCGCCACATCGTTATCCGAAAGGCGCTCGACCTGCGCAACCGCTTCCTCCGTCTGGGCTTTCCGCTGTTCCGCCGCGGCCCTGATCGCTTCCGCGAATTCTTGTTCGTTGATTTCAAAGCCCTGTTCTTTCGCCAGAGCCACCAGAGTCGCCAACGCTTCCGCCCCGCTTTTGGCCGCTTTGATCTTTTCAAGTGCTTCCTTCGCCTGAGGGCCTTTCTTGAGTTCTTCCAGCAGTTCCATGATCTTTTCCGTTGCCATGGTGATCCCTTCCTTTCCAGACTAAAAAATGAATTCTGAACAGTCTAAAACCGCGCCGGAACTGCAGTGGCGGCCTGCGTCATTGTGATCGCATAAATAGTATTTGTATTCATTCACGTTCTTATCGCACCCGTCATTCGTCCAGCAGTTTTCCCGGATCAAAAATGTACTTTTGCAGTCATTTTTGTCCCAGCTATGACAAAACTCCTCTCCGCCAGCCACCTTGTCCAATGACTCATCCGCCAGTTTCTCCACGCCGGACGCTGCCTGCTCCGTCTTTTTCATGCGTTCTACGGCTGCGCTGGCGATTGCATCAAGGATGTCTTTTTCCGTCACGCTGAGGCCTTGCCGCTTTGCGGCCGCGACACAGCAGCGAACGATTTCATCCTTTTTATCGTTCAGGACAAGATTGCTCAATGCGTCCTTCGTTTGGGGGTCAGCCTGGATAACTGTCAACAGTTCCTTTACCTTTTCGATGGACATAACGCTTTCCTCCACGCTGCAAAGCTCTTCGCGTGCTTGATCAGCTACTTCTGCCTGTTATTATTGGTTTACTTTAATGACTTGCTGACAATTGTAGTTTTCCGTTTTGGCGCAATGGAACCCTAAGTCATTATGGTTGCAGAGGTAATCCGGATAATACTGCCAATTCTGATCGCAGCCGTCATTGTACCAGCAGTTTTCTTTATCCTGATAGGTGTCCCTGCAGGCAGACTTATCCTTTTTGCCGCCTGATACTTTTTCAATTTCGTTGTCGTCCAGCTGCCGGATCGCCTCGGCCTGGGCGTCGGTTTTTTCCAGCCGGGCCGTTAAGGCTTCCATGAAATACTCCGCCATTTCCGCGGCAGTCACCTGAAAGCCCAGCGCCGCGGCGGCTTCTGCGTACTTCCTGATTTTTTCCTCCTCGCTCTTGGGCTGTTCCTTGCCCTCCAGCAGCGACCGGGCGGCGGGGTCCGCGTTCAGCTTTTCCAGAAAAGCCTTGATCTGTTCCTTTGCCATGATGATTTCCTCCTTCACGATTCGCTGGTTTCTATTTTCAGTCATGCCCGCTGTGAGGACATTCAGCAAAAGTATGTTGATATGTTCCATTGCAATAATACATCTGTTTGCACCAGATATCATTATCCTTCTGCCACTTATAGGTATGGTAGGTCAGCACGCAGCCCATTTCATGCCCGTCCGGGGCATCTTCGCCTTCCCAGAAAGCGCCGCCCGCGGCCTTTTCCACATCGCTGTCGGCCAACTTTTCTACCGCTTCCACCTGGGCGTCGGTCTTTTCCTTCCGGGCCGCCAAGGTTTCCCTGAGATAGCGTTCAAGATCATCTGGAACCAACTCATAGCCCTTTTCCTTTGCGAGCCGGAGGATCGCCTGTAATTTTTCTTCCCCGTTCTGCGGCAGTTCCCTGTCGTTCAGCAAAGCTTTCGCGTCAGTGCCAATGCTTTCCAGAAATTCCTTCACCTTTTCGTTTGCCATAAAGGTTTCCTCCTTCTTAGCCATGAATATATCCATGAACGCAGATTTCTGAACCATCATAGCTAATATTTTCACAGAAAAACATGTAATCACACCATGTCCCCATGTTGCCGCAATGCTGATCCTTATAATTGTTGTGGCATACGTAATCATCATAATCCTGATAGTTTTTATCGCAGCCGTCGTTGTACCAGCAGTTTTCCTTGTCCAGAAAGGTATCCTTGCAATTGGAATGGCCCTTCTTTCCGCCTGCCGCTTTTACCAGCGCATCATCCGGCAGGGCCTGGATATCCGCCGCAGCTTCCTCCGTCTTTTTCATGCGTGCCTTGGCTTCCGCCTCGAAGGCCTCCCGGATTTCTGCCTCCGTCACGGTGAAGCCTGATTTCTTTGCCGCTTCCATGAGGTAGCGGACGATTCCGTCCTCTCCCTCAGCCTTGATGATCTCCCGCAGCGTTTCGTTTGCCTTGGGGTCGGCCTGGATTGCCTTCAGCAGTTCCTTGATCTTTTCGTTTGCCATGCTGTTTTCCTCCTTCAATATTTTTCAAGCGCTCCTGCGCTTTGATTCATGGGATTACGGGCAGTCCGGCGCTTCGCCCTCGGGCATGGGCACGCCGGGCTTCCGTTCCTTGGGGGGATTGCGCTTGAGGTAGGCTTCAAAGGCGTCCTTGGCCGCGGCGGTGACGCGGGCTTCGCCGTCGTGCTCGAAGAACCAGCACAGGTCGGGGTCGATGCCGTAGTAGTCGTCCCCCGCCATCAGCGCGGCATTCCGGCAGCCGCCGGTGCATTTGTCGATGTATTTGCACTCCCGGCACTTGGGGTTCGCGTCCCGGATTTCGCCCACCTTAGCGTGGCACAGCTTGGTAAACTTTTCACCGTTCAGGATGTCTTTCAGCGGCGTATCAAACAGATTCTGGAAATTCTTGGCGTAGCCGCAGTCGGCCATGCCCATGCAGGGACACACCATGCCTTCCGCGCCGATGTAGAAATTGTTCAGCAGCACGCCGCAGGAGGGCATTTGCATTTCATCCTCTTTGCTGCATACCCGGCGGTTGTAAATCTCCCATTTGGGGTCGCCGGGGGTGTACATGAACACGCCGGCCATCATGATAGACAAGGGCGCGTCGTCCTCGAAATACTGGGGAATGTATTCCTCAAACATCTGCAATTCTTCTTCCCTGGTCAGCTGCAGATCGTGCAGTTCCGGCTGGGCCCATTCGCCAAGCTCCATCATGGAGCCGCACTTCATGCTGCGCACGCCCAGGGAGGCCATCAGCTTGATGGATTCCCGCAGGACGTGGCGGTTCTTCCGGTGCATGCACATGGACACGGACACGGGATACTTCCGCTCCTGCAAGAGCTTCAGCGCGTGCAGCGTCCTTTCCTCAGCCCCGGGCACGCCCCGCAGGAAATCGTGCCAGCCCACACCGTCGAAGCTCAGCTGGAAGGGCGGATGCACGTGGCGCTTGTCCAGCTCGTCCAGGAATTTTTCGTCCACCAGCCAGCCATTGGTGTAGATGGTGGCGATACCGATCTCCCGCTCGTTCAGGGCGTCGATGATGTCCAGGAAGTCTTCACGGATCAGGGGCTCGCCCCCGGTGAGGCCCGTCTGGAAGACGCCGCACTCCGCCAGTTGATCGGCGATGGTGATGATCTGCTCGTGGGTAGGCGCGCCGTGTTTGGCGTGGGGCGCGGACATGAAGCAGTGGCGGCATTTCAGGTTGCACGCGCCGGTGATGGACCAATGCACCTGCCGCTTGTAGGGAGCCGGATAGACCTTGTATTCCTGCTCCGGCTTCAAAAATTCCGCAAACTCCGCCGGACGGATCACCCCGGCTTTTGTCACATCCTCAAACAGCTTCTTTTCCCGGTCGGAAAGATTGTTTTCCTCGATATCATGCGCCCCGTCGCAGCGCATCAGGAACAGGAACAGGTCCTTGGGAAGGAATTTGGACGTTTTCGCCGCCGTGTCGTAGATCCCGGTGTGTGCGTCCTGCCAGCCCCGCAGGCGGTAGCGTTCGTTCAAAATGTATTTCATACGGCCCTCCTGTTTATTCGCGGATCATCCGACGTATTACGCTCATCAAAACCGGCGGATTTCCGCTTTCTTTTTTTCGTGTTTATTCTACCATAAAAATACAGCAAAAACTGAAACTTACAAAAATGTAAGCGCATATTTTCCCCGCTATATTTTATCCAGCGAGTAGCCCTCGCCCCGCGAATAGGCGACCCGTTTTCCGGTTCCTCCAATTTCCAGTTTTTTGTTAAGCCTTGACACGGTGGTATGCAAAGCGCTCAGATCGTCGCCGGCCTCCGTGCCCCAGACCGCGCGGTACAGCTCCTCTTTCCCGATCATACGATTGGGGCTGCGCAGGAAGGCCAGCAGCATTGAAAACTCCTTCCGGTTCAGCTGCAAATCCGTGTCTCCGTAATAGGCGATCATTGCCGACAAATTTATCTGCAGCCCCGACTTGTTTGCAGGCCGCTTTTTCCGCCTGACTGTCCTGAGCCGCGCTTCGATCCGGGCAAGGAGCACGCCGATGTCGTAGGGCTTGGGCAGATAATCGTCCCCGCCCGCCCGAAGCCCGGCGATGATCTGTTCGTTTTCGCCCATGGCAGAAAGGAACAGGATGGGGATGTCATACGATTCCTTGATTTGCCTGCACAGAGTCAGGCCGTCAGTGTCCGGCAGGATGATGTCCAGCACGATCAGATCAATGTCACGGGCCTTCAGGGCGGCCATACATTCCCGGCCGTCCTTCGCCTTCACCACGTCATACCCTTCCATGACCAGCGCTTCGTGGTTGATTTCCATGATGTGGGGGTTGTCTTCTACCAGCAGGATCGTATGGCTCATTTTGCTTCCTCCTTGGGTACTGTGAAACGGAAGGAGGTTCCCTCCGGGCCGGTAGACGTCATTTCAAGCGTGCCGCCGTGCATCTGAACGGTGTCCATGCATATGGCCAGGCCCAGCCCATTGCTGCTGTCGGTTGAGTATCCTTTTTCAAAGATATGGGGAACCGCGGATGGATCGATGCCCTCGCCCGTATCTGAAACGGTGATTTCCACATAATCTTTATTGTCTTCCGCCGTTACGGTGATGGTTCCTTCCTCGGTATGCCGGCTGGCATTGACGATCAGGTTCACCAACACCTGAAAAAGCAGTTCCTCGTTTCCATGAATTTTGGACACGGTGTTGTTCCGAAAGGCCAGCGTGTTCTTTCGCTTGGCGCACACCGGCGTCATGATGGTGGATACGCTGCGGAACAGTTCATCCGCGTCCACGGCGTTCATTTCCGCTTTCTGGATATGCCCGTACGTGTAATCCATGAGCCGCATCACCATCTCTGCCAGCCTGTCCGCCTCGCTTTGAATGGTTTTCAGGCGCTCCGGTATTTTATCGCTCATGGTTCCGCGCTCCATTTGCCGCTTGATCAGCTGGGCGTAGCCGGAAATGACGGTAAGCGGCGTTTTCAGTTCGTGGGCTACCGTGCGTAGAAAATCGTTGTTTGTGGCGTTGATTTGCAAAAGCAGGTCATTGCGCTGCCGTTCCTCCCGGAGCTGTATCGTCTGTCTGCCGATCTTTTCATTGTTGACGACGGCCAGCAGCAGAATGCATACCACCATCGCCAGCGGCGTGATACCGAAATGGTTCACAAAAGAATCGCTACCGCTCGCCATGCCCTCCCGGATGAGCATAAATACAAAGAAGGAAATGGCGGCCAGCGTCGCTACGTCCAAAAATCCCGGTTTTTGTTTTCGGAAGACTTGTATCAGCCGGAACACGAACCAAATCAAGAAAGGGAAACAGACGTAATAGCAGATATGACACAACATGACCAAAGCATGGGTATCAAGAATAAAATGCAGGGCTGATAGGATCAGGAAAAGAACCGCAAATCCCAGAAGCGTCCTTTTTCCGATTGCCTGCGGAAAGAACGCGGCAAGCAGGAATGACGCCGCCATGGGGATACACGACACGTCCAGCAACAATAGCCGATACGCGATGATGAAATCAAAATTCAGCGAAAGCAGATGCTCCGAAAAGAAAACCTGATTCCGTAATGCGATCACAAGGCAGCACAGCGCAAGCGCGGCGTACTCCCGGTTTTTCTGGAAAGCTGCGCACAGCAGGAAATAGAAAAACAGCATCATCAACCCGCCGCCGATGACCATGGCGTTCAGCGTCAGCCCCCGTTGGTATTCGTCGATATTCTCCGGCGTGGAGATCAGCGTATTTTGGATGAAGCCGCCTTCATTGTGCATGAAGTTCGCGTACTGGTAGATGATTTCGATTTCGCCGCTTTCCCCGGAATACAGGGGCAGCGTAATATACCGCACCTTCGGTACCGCCTGGCCGGGATCATCCGACACAAAGCCGATATTGCGCACTTCCGCGCCGTTTACGAAAATGCGGGTGCTGTAATCGATGGAAAAGGAACAGAGGCAAAGATAACAGTCCGGCTTCGCCAGGATACGGAGCCGCCAGGTGCCTTTCACCGCATCCAGCGGGCTGTCGTTATTCTTTTCCGGGGCGGACGCGGGATCGGCAAAGTCTTCCGGCCTGAGCAGCTGCCCCGGATAGTAATCCCACTTATTGAGTATGTGGTAAACGTCCGCGTTAAAATCAACATCCCGCGCGTCCATTATCCCATCCGCCGGGGTCAGCACGGGAAACCCTATCTGGACACGGTTTCCGCATTCAATGAAAAACACAGAGGTTAGAAGCAGCACCATCACAGGCAGAAGATACCGCCGCACAATGCCCAAACACTTCCTCCAGTACAAAACACTCACCTCGTTATTCCTTCTCCAGAATTATCTTTTTATTTTATACCAAATATAGCGCAGAATGTCAAAACTTACAAAATTGTTAGTGAATGCTTTTCTGCCCATTGGATATTTTTTCATCTTGGGAACTTTGGAAGAATAAAGTGTGCGAAGATGCGCCGAATCATACTACGAAAAGTGTTGCCGTTTACTATAAATATAAATCATATCAGTCTGCCCATGATTTCATTCACATCACCGCAGAGCACAAGACTGGCTTTGCTGTCGGCGGGCGTAGGCTCTTTGTTGATGACCACCAGGTTTTTCCCGCTGAAATAATCCAGGAAAGAAGCTGCGGGCTCCACGGACAGCGATGTTCCCGCAACGATCAGCGTGTCCGCGCCGGAGATTTCCCTGCACGCGCCAATACACACATATTTGTCCAGCGCTTCGCCATACAGCACCACAGAAGGCTTGATGACGCCTCCGCAGTGGCGGCAGCGGGGAATGCCCTCCGATGCCCGGACGGCATCTAAGGAAAAATGGGCATTGCAGTCCATGCAATAGTTATCATGGATGGATCCGTGGATCTCATATACCCGCCTGTTCCCCGCCGCTTTATGCAGGCCGTCAATATTCTGCGTCACGATACCCCGCAGCTTGTCCCGCTTTTCCAGTTCATACAGATACAAATGCGCAGCGTTGGGCTTCGCGTCCGGATGGATCATGTATTTCCTGTAAAAAGAGAAAAAAGCCTCCGGATGCAGATAAAAGAAAGATTTGCTTAGGATCATTTCAGGCGAAAGGCCGTCTGCTTCCCTGCTGTAAATTCCCTCCGCCGAGCGGAAATCCGGGATGCCGCTGGCGGTGGATACGCCCGCACCGCCGAAAAAAACGATACGCTTTGAACAGTCAATGATTTTTTGCAGCATGGCATGCTTCCTCTTCGTCTGAAAATAAACCAAAATCCGGTCGAAAAGGCCCCGTCCGCCAAAGCGGGCAGGGCCTCATTGATTCTGTCATCAATACATTTTCGCGCCGGCGGGGATGTGATCGTCCAGCATCAGCAGGTGAAGCTTTTCTTCTCCATTCTCATGATGCAGGGCGCTGATAAGCATCCCGCAGGATTCGATCCCCATCATGGGCCGGGGCGGCAGATTGGTGATGGCGACGCAAGTCTTTCCAATCAGCTGTTCCGGCTCATAGAAAGCGTGGATACCGCTGAGGATCGTGCGGTTTTGGGGCGTACCGTCATCCAGGGTGAATTTCAGCAGCTTCTTGGACTTGGGCACCGCTTCGCAGGCAATCACCTTCACCGCGCGGAAATCGGACTTGCTGAACGTTTCAAAGTCAACGGTATCCTGGAACAGCGGCTCGATCACGACGTTGGAGAAGTCGATTTTCTCTTCAACAGGCGCCGCTTTTTCGGCTTCCTGCGCCGCTTTACAGTCCTCCTGAGAGGGGCAGGTAAAGCACGCGCATTCGAGTGCTTCGGCCTTTGCCTCTGCCTTTTCGGGCTTTTCCTTGTCCAAAGGTTTCATTGTCGGGAAAAGCAGCACATCGCGGATGGACTGCGCGGATGTGAGCAGCATCACCAACCGGTCCACGCCTACGCCCAGGCCGCCGGTGGGGGGCATACCGATTTCCAGCGCGTTCAGGAAATCCTCATCCACGCCCTGGGCTTCCTCATCCCCCTGCGCTTTCAGAGCCGCCTGGGCTTCAAAGCGCTGGCGCTGGTCGACCGGGTCATTGAGCTCGGAAAATGCGTTGCCATGCTCACGGCCCAGGATGAACACCTCAAAGCGCTCCGTGTAGGCCGGATTATTCGGCATCTTCTTGGCCAGCGGCGAAATTTCAACAGGATGGCCGTAGATGAAAGTGGGCTGCACCAGGTTTTCTTCCACGTACTCGTCGAAAAACAGGTTCAGGATATCGCCTTTTTGGTGGCGCTGCTCGTAGTGAATCTTGCGCTCGTCGGCGATGGCGCGGGCTTCCTCCAGCGTGTGGATCTCATCAAAGTCCACCCCGGAATACTTCTTCACCGCTTCCACCATGCTCATGCGGGCGAAGGGCTTTTCAAGGTCGATGGTCACGTCCCCGTACTGCACGACGGCGGAGCCGTTTACCACCCGGGCCACATAGCGGAACATGTCTTCCGTTATATCCATCATGCCGTGGAAATCCGTGAATGCCTGATACAGCTCCAGCATGGTGAATTCCGGGTTATGCTTGGTATCCATGCCCTCGTTGCGGAACACGCGGCCGATCTCGTACACCCGGTCAAAGCCGCCCACGATCAGGCGCTTCAAATGCAGTTCCAGGGCAATACGCAGGTACATATCGATGTCCAGGGTATTGTGGTGGGTGATAAAGGGCCGCGCCGCCGCGCCGCCCGCCTGGGTATGCAGCACGGGGGTTTCCACTTCCATAAAGCCCCGGCCTTCCAGGAAGGCGCGGATGGCGGAAATGATCTGGCTGCGCTTGCGGAAAGTGTCGCGCACTTCAGGGTTCACCACCATGTCCAGATACCGCTGGCGATAGCGCAGATCCATATCCGTCAGGCCGTGGAACTTTTCGGGCAGGGGCTTGAGGCACTTGGCCAGCAGCGTCAGCTCCTCGGTGTGGATAGAGATTTCCCCGGTCTTGGTTTTAAACACCTTCCCCTTGACGCACACCACATCGCCGATGTCCATTTTCTTGAACGCGGCATAGGCTTCCTCGCCCACGTCGTCCCGGCGGATATAAAACTGCATATTGCCGTCGGTGTCAAGAAGCCGCGCGAAGGAAGCCTTGCCCATGATGTTCCGGGCCATGATGCGTCCGGCCAGGGTCACTTCCTTGCCTTCGTAGGCGTCATAATCCGCCCGGATCTGGCTGCTCTTGGTGTCCACCTCCGCCTTGGTGAGCAGATAAGGGTCCTGTCCGCTTTCCCGCAGGGCGTTAAGCTTATCGCGGCGAATCTGTTCCTGCTCGGAATAGATGGGGATATTCTGTTCCTGCGCCATCTTCATACCTCATTTCTTGCGTAAAAAATCATTTACAGCCTGATTTCGATGATCTTCAGCTGATAAGGGCCGTCAGGCGCTTCCACCGTGACCACTTCCCCCACCTTGTGCCGCAGCATCGCTGAACCGATAGGAGATTCGTTGGAAATTTTATTGTTCATGGGATCGCTTTCGCGGGCGCCCACGATGGTGAATTCTTCCTCTTCTTCATCATCCAGATACTGGACGCGCACGGTGGTGCCGACGTTCACAAAATCCGTGGTCACGTCCTGGCCGTCGATGACGACCACGTTGCGCAGCGCGTTTTCCAGTTCGATAATATCCGCTTCCAGCTTGGCCTGCTCGTCCTTGGCTTCGTCGTATTCGGCGTTTTCACTCAAGTCTCCAAAGCCGCGGGCAATCGACAGGTGCTCCGCCACTTCCGCCCGGCGGACGGTGGTCATGTACTTGAGTTTTTCCTCCAGCTGCTTTAAGCCTTCCGTGGATACCACTGTTTTACCGGTGTTTTCGATTTCGCTCATGGTTCTTTCTCCTTTTTCAAATACATTGTTTTACGGTTCAAATCCTTCAAAGATCTGCAGGTCATACTGATTCCGCAACTGCCCGCAGACTGTCCTGTCCTTAACCGTCCAGGCCACCAGCACCGGGCGAAAGATCTTCCGCGCCAGGCGGAAGGAGAGGTTCCTGTCCGTTTCATGGCAATACGCCACAAAATCCGGGCGGGACAGAAAATTCATCAGCAGGTATGCCAGGCACATATATCCGACGCCTTTTCCGGGCGGGCCTCCCAGGCGGGGATCATAAGCCAGCTGCCCGCGAATCGCCTGGGGCGCGTTTTTCCTGAACCAGCGCATCAGCCGGGGATCAAAGGATTCCACGACCCAGTCTCCTTGATACTGCCGCAGCGTGTCATACGCTTTTCGCGCTAATTCCTCATTTCGCCTGCCCGCCGTTTTCAGCTCCACGATCAGCGGCACGCGGCCGTGAACCCGATCCAGCGCTTCGTGAAAAAAAGGAATCGCTTCGCCGGTTTCTCCCAGGGAATACCGCCGGATCTCCCCCGCGGTCATTTCGCTGATTTTCCGGTCCGCCCCGCAGGTGCGGTTCAGCGAAGCGTCATGATGCACCGCCAGTTCTCCGTCCAGCGTCAATTGCACGTCCAGCTCAATCCCGTACCCCTTCTGCGCCGCAAGCTCAAAAGCAGTCAGTGAGTTTTCCGGAACAGAGCCGCCGTGCAATCCCCGATGCGCGAAATCGTGCTGAAAAAAACCGGCAGGCCATTGCTCTCTCCGCGGAAAGCGCGGCGCAATAAGGAAGAGATAGAAGGCCAAACAGAGGAAAACGCCAAAAGCAACAAACACCGCGATCCCTCCCACAGCAAAGAAACGCCATTTGGCGGCGCGGTTCTGTTATTATACGCCAGAAAAGCCGGGAATGCAACTGTTTCGGCTGGCATCTTTTTCCGTTGCCCTTTATTGTAAGATTGGCGTGCGGCGCGTCCGTGCCTTTCTCCCGCTCCACACGCCGATCTCTGTCCGCCGTTACGGGGTGATGCGGTTGGGGCCGCGGAACAGGAACATGACTTCCTTGATGCTGATGCCGAGCAGCAGCATGGTAAGCCTGTCAACGCCCAGGCCAAAGCCGCCGTGGGGCGGGCAGCCGTAGCGGAAAAAGTCCATGTAGAACTTCACATCCTCGCCCAGGCCCTTTTCGTCGGCCTGCCTGCGAAGCTGCTCATAGCGGTGTTCCCGCTGGGCGCCGGTGGTAATTTCGGTGCCGCGCCAGATCAGGTCGTAGCCCAGGGGCATTCCTTTCCCGTCGCGCATATGGTAGAACGCGCGCTTTTCGGGGCCGTAGTCGGTGACGAACAGGAATTCATGGCCGAACTTGTCCATGCTCAGCTTGGCGCAGAGGTGTTCAGCGTCAGTGGTCAGGTCGTTCTTTTCGCTGTCCTCCACGGTGTAGCCATAGCGCTCTTCCAGTTCCTTATATACGTCGGCCAGCTTCATTTCGGGGAAGGGCAGGGTGGGCACGACGGTGTCCAGGCCGTACAGCTCCTTGATCTGGCTGCCGTACTTTTCCTGCACCCGCTTTAAAGCGTATTGCAGCAGCTCCGCTTCAAAGGCCATCACATCCCGGAAAGAAGTGATGTAGCTCATTTCCACGTCAAAGCCGGTGAATTCTGTGGCATGCTTGTTGGTAAAGGATTTTTCGGCGCGGAACACGGGCCCCACCTCAAAGATGCGGTCAAAGCCCGCGGCCATGGCCATCTGCTTGTAAAACTGGGGGCTCTGGCTGAGGTAGGCTTTGCGGTCGAAGTATTTGAGCTCGAACACGTCGCTGCCGCTTTCGCTGGCCGCGCCGATGAGCTTCGGGGTATGGATCTCCATGAAGTCTTTTTTGAGGCAGAATTCCCGCATGGCCCCCACCAGTTCAGTCTGGGCCTTGAAGATCAGAGTGTTTTTATCGCTGCGCAGGTCCACCCAGCGGTAGTCCATGCGGCTGTCGATGGCGGCGTCTTTGGTCAGCGGCAGCGGCTCAGCGATGGACAGGATCTCCATTTCTTCCGGCAGCATTTCCTTGCCGCCCATCTTCACATAACTGTTTTCCACCACGGGTCCAATGCAGGTCACTACGGATTCCACCGTCAGCTGGTCCACAACCGCAGCCAGATCGGGGTGCTTTTCCTTTTCAATGGTGACCTGCAGCCGTCCGCTGTGGTCCCTAATCACCAGGAAAGCCATGGTGCGCTTGTTGCGCAGGTTTTCCACAAAGCCCTGAATCTTGTTGGTTTCGCCGCAGACCACGTTTGTGATGAAAGTTCGTTCCATGATGATTGCATCTCCTTCAATAAATTACGCAATGATTTTTGAGATATCTTCCGCAGCGCTGTCCAGCGGCAGTTCCTTTTCTTCCTTGGTCTGCATATCCCGCAGTTTGACCGTGCCGCGCTCATATTCCTCGCCGCCGACGAGGACAACATAGCGCGCGCCGATCTTATCGGCGAATTTAAACTGGGCTTTCAAAGAACGCCCCGCCAGGTCGCAGTCCGCCTTGACGCCCAAATCCCTTAAGGTCTGGGCGAAAGTGAAGGCGGGGATCTTCATGTCCGCGCCCAGGTTGGCCACGTACACGTCGGTGGTGGAGGGCATTTGAGGCAGCAGATTCTGGTTTTTCAGCTCCATCAGAATCCGCTCCGCGCCGATGCCGAAGCCCGCCGCCGGGGTGGCGGGGCCGCCCAGCTGCTCCACCAGCCCGTCGTACCGCCCGCCGCCACAGAGGGCCAGGCCCTCCCGGCCCGCCTGCATGATGATCTCGAACACGGTCTTGGTGTAGTAATCCAGCCCGCGCACGATGTGGGGATCGATTTCAAAGGGGATGCTCCGGGCGTTCAGAAGCGCCTGCAATTGGGCAAAATGCTCTTTGCACCCATCGCACAGGCAGTCCAGGATCACCGGCGCGTCCTTGACGATGGCCTTGCACTTTTCTTCCTTGCAGTCCAGGATGCGCAGGGGATTCTTCTGGAAGCGCTCCTGGCAGGTGGGGCACATATCGTGGATACGTTCGCCCAGGTATTCTTTCAGCGTCTGGTGGTACCTGGGGCGGCATTCCGGACAGCCGATGGAATTGATGTGTACGCACAGGTTTTTCAGGCCCAGCCCGGTCAGGAAACCGAACAGGGTGGAAATCAGCTCGGCTTCCACCGTGGGTTCCTTGCCGCCGAAGCATTCCATGCCGAACTGGTGATGCTCCCGCAGCCTTCCGCTCTGGGGATTTTCATAGCGGAAAATCGGCGCGTTCAGATAATACACCTTGCAGGGAAGCGTATCGGCGAACATATGATTCTCGATAAACGAACGCACAGCCCCGGCAGTGCCCTCGGGCTTTAAGGTGATGGAGCGGTCGCCCTTATCCTTGAAGGTGTACATTTCCTTCTGCACGATGTCTGTGGTGTCGCCCACGCCGCGCAGGAACAGTTCGGTATGCTCAAACACGGGCGTCCTGATTTCCCGGTAGCCCGCCTTCGCCGCGGCCTCCCGTTCCTTTTGCTCGATCCATTGCCACAGGTAGGCGTCCTGGGGAAGCATGTCCCGTGTGCCCTTGGGCGCTTGCGTCAGCATAAAATCCCTCCTCAAAAAAATACACCCATGCCATGCGCATGGGCGGAAGCATTTTTTCTCATTGCCCGGATAGGCTTATTCATTATAAAAGGAAATGCCTGTTCTGTCAATAAAAAACAGGCATTTCTGCTGATTTATCCGGATACGGCTTCCAATTTGGCGATTTGCTGCGCCAGATTTTCGCAAAACGCGGGCAGCAGTCCCGGGCGTTCCTCGGGCGGATAGCCAAGGAAATCCTTGCATTCACCGACCGCAGCTTTGACGGCAAGCTGTAAATCCTCCAGCCGCATCATCAGCAAATCCCTTTGCACCTTAAGCCGGTCGCTTTCCGACGGATCATTTTTCACAGCCCGGCGGACAAGAGCGGCCAGGCCGCTTAAAATCAACCGTACGTCCGGATCGGCACTCTGGAAGGAAAGGGGAGCCGTTTCTGTGGATGGGGGAATCGGCTGTACCGCCACGGTCATATCGGGACAAGGCTGGCCCGCGTCCTTTAACTCCTGGCAAATCTGTTCGATCAGGTCGGGGCGTTTCCGAAGCAGCGCTCGGTACTTGTTCTGATAGCGCAGCATCAGCGTTTTGTCCCCGTTGGACAGATCCATAACCGATGCCCGCACCGATTGGCCCTGGCCTTTCGCCGCCAGGATGTGCCAAAGGAGGTCGTGTATCTCTTCATCACTGAACGTTTCAAAGGCCGCGGCGCGCTTGCATTCCTCGCCGCCCTGCTCCCGCAGCTGCAAATAATAATAATTCCGCACGCTGTTGGGCTTTCGGCCCAGGGTCTCCCCCATGCGCTCGAACACCGCCCGCAGCGGCGCGCCGGTGTCCGCAGCCTGGCGCACCTCTTTCCACAGCTTATCCGTTTCTTCCTGGCTCCAGCCGTTATGGGTTATATGCAGGTCCATGTCGCATATCCTCCGCCATGTTATTTCCTTCCATAGTATGCGCGAAGGAGGGAAAGAATATGCATACAAAACAGCGTAAAAAAGTTCACTGATCCAGCTGGATGATCTTCGCGCCCATCAGATCCGCTTCCGCGGCGTCATGCACGGACAGAACGGTGCTCGGGAATACACCCCTGATTCGCTCGGCAATCCGCTTCCGCAGCGCATCGTCCAAGCCTTTGAAGGGCTCGTCCAGCAGCAGTATATCCCCGCCGAAAGCCATTGCCCGGGCCAAGGCCACCCGCCGCTGCATCCCGCCGCTCATTGCATGGGGCATTTGCGATATATCCGGGATTTCCATCTGGCGCAGCCAATATTCCGCCTTTTCCGAATTGCTGACCAATTCTACGTTCTTTTGCGCCGTCAGCCAGGGCAGCAGGCGGTCCTCCTGAAACAGGACCGAAATTTTTTTATTCTCCAGCCCGGATATTTCTCCCGTGTCAATCGCTTTCAGTCCTGCCAGCACCCGCAGCAGGGTCGTTTTTCCATAACCCGAGGGCGCCATCACAGCCACCGCGCCGGTATCCGGAAAGGCCAGCGACAGGTCATCCAGCACCTTTTTTTCGGGATATCCGGCTGTGACATGGGAAAGGCGAATCATTTTCCTACCCCCTTCCGCTTCCGCGCCATCGCTTTCAATCCCGCTTCCAGCCCCATGGACAGCAGGACCACCGTCAGCGTCCAGGCGAACAGATCGGGGTATTCCAGATAGTTTTTCGCGTCGCTCAGATGCTTGCCCACGGAGTCCGGCGTCAGGGCAATCACCTCTGCCGCGATGCCGCTCTTCCAGGCAAAGCCCAGCCCCGTCATGCACGCTGCCATGAATGCGGGGCGTACCGAAGGCGCGTACAGATAACGGATTTTCTTCCAGCGGGAGAAGCGGTATACAGCTGCCATTTCGATGAAATCTCCGTCCACCGCGTTAAGCGCTTCCTGAACGGCTGTCCAGATGATGGGCAGCACCATGAGAAATGAAATGAACACCGGCACGCTCCCGCGCCTGAGCCACAGCCATACCAGCAGGATAAAGGAAGAAACCGGCGTGGCGCGTATCACCGTGCGCAGCGGAGACAGCAGCATTTCAACGCCCTTCAGCCAATGGCATCCCACTGCCAGCAGCACGCCCGCCATCACCGCAAAGCAGTACCCCAGCGCCACCCGCAGCAAGGTAAACGCCACGCTCCGCCAAAAGGCTTCCGTGCTGCACAGCCGCAGAAAAGCCAGGGCCGTTTCTCCAGGCCCCGGCAAAAGCTTCGGCAGGCCCACCGCCTTGGCAATGGCCCACCATACGCCGACCCAGAATAAAGCGATCAGCAGCCGGCGCAACGCTGTCCTTGCCCGGTTCATAAATAGGGAATCATATCGGCCAGCCGTCCAAAGGTCAGGCCGGGCTTGATGGGCGATTCTTCCGCCATCTGCTTCGTCGTTTCACCGCTCATCACCAAAATGGACAGCATGCCGAAATTCACGCCGGTGGCGATATCGGTGTACAGCCTGTCCCCTACCATGGCCATTTCTTCTTTTTTCAGGCCGGTGACGCGCAGGGTCTCTTCTACGATACCGCTGTTGGGCTTGCCGATGATCACCTCCGGTTCGCGGCCCGTGCTGGCTTTTACATAAGCGATGGTAGCGCCGATGTCGGGGATGAAGCCTGTTTCCGTGGGGCAGTTGAAGTCCGGGTGCGTAGCGATGTAAGGAAGGCCGGCGCGCACATGGTCGCACAGCAGGGTCATTTTATGGTAATCCAGCTCCGTGTCAAAAGCGATCAGCACGTAGTCGGGATGCTCCTGGTCGATTTCCACGCCCAGCGCTTCCATTTCCTTGGTTTCGATGGCGTTTGCCAGCAGGAAGGCTTTTTTGCCGGGAAAGCGGTTCTTTACATACCGGGCTGCCGCCTGACCGCTGGTGAGGATGTTTCGGTATTGGGGCGGAACGCCCATACGAGCCAGCTTTTCCTTGTAAAAATCCGCTGACTTGGAGGAGTTGTTGGTCAAAAACAGGCACTGCCTCCCTGTGCGCCCCAGGGCATCCAGGAAATCCAGCGATCCGTCGATCAGCTGGTTGCCCAGATAGAATGTGCCGTCCATATCCAGCAGGAAACAGCGGATGCCAGCCAAACGTTTCCGAATGTCCATTTCAATTTCCTCCCGTCAATCCAAGGTCAAATCGGATGATCCCGCCTGTTTTATGCGCAACGCCCACCAGTACGCCGTCCGCATACACCCGCACAGGCCGGTTTTCCAAAAGCCCGGGCATGATGCCTGCCGGCAGCTTGCCGCCGTTTCTCCCCAGCTTCCATAGGTGCTCCGGCAAGTCCAGCCGGGCCAGCGGCTGCAGGGGGTAATCCATCGGAAGAAGGAGGCTTTCCATCTTCCCCTGCTCCTTTGCCGCGAACACCTCTTCCAGGGTCACGGCATGCTCGATGGAAAACGCGCCATGCCTTGTGCGCAGCAGGAAACGCATATGGGCGGGCGCGCCTAATGCCTGCCCGATGTCGTGGCACAGGGTGCGGATATAGGTGCCGCTGCCGCAGTCCACGGCCAGCATGAAACCGTCAGGCCCGGTTTGCTCCTGCAATTCCAGCATACGGATCGATGCGGGGCGCGGCTTGGTCTCCACGTCGAATCCCTGCCGCGCCAGCTCATACAGCGGCACGCCGTCCCGCTTTAATGCGGAATAAGCGGGAGGGCACTGCATGATCTCGCCCCTGAACGCAGGCAAAACAGCGAGGATCTCTTCCCTGCGCGGCACCCGCGTTTGGCTTTCGATGATGACGCCCTGGGCATCCTGGGTATCCGTAGCGCCGGAAAACGCGATCTGTGCAATATAACTCTTGCTCTTATCCGCGAAGTAGTCCAGCAGCCGCGCCGCCCGGCCCACCATGATCGGCAGCACGCCGGCGGCTTCCGGGTCCAGCGTGCCCGCGTGGCCGGCCTTTTCCCCGGTCAGGCGCTTGATGACCGCTGCCGCTGCCCCGGATGACATGCCTGGCGGTTTCAGCAGGTTGATAAAACCGTTCATTCGTTATCCTCAATCAACTGTACCAAATCTTTTTCCAGCGATTCACAAACCTTGTCCAGCGTTCCCGGATAACGCAGCCCGGCCGCCTGTTTATGCCCGCCTCCGCCATACTTTTGCGCGATCGCGGACACATCCAGCGGGGGGATGGAACGCAGGCTGGCCTTTATTTCGCCGCCTTTCCGTTCCTCTGCCAAAAAAACAGCACGCACGCCGGGGATATTCAGCGCGAAATTAACGATGTCGGCATTATGCTCAGGCATCGCTTGTGCGTCACAATAATCCTGGGCGGTGATCTTCATACAGGCGCATTGACCTCTCCCAAAGATTTTCAGGGACGTCAGCGCCTTTCCCAGCAGCCTTGCGCTCGGTTCCGCCCGCAGCAGATGCAGCGCCCGGGCGTTTTCTTCCAGTTCAAGCCCCGCATCCATTAGTTCCGCCATGATTTCAAACGCTTCCGAAGTGGTGTTTGGCTGGACAAAATTGCCTGTATCCATGCTGATCGCGCAGTATAAACAGGAAGCGATGTCTTTTGTCAATTTTACGTCCAATTCCCGCATGAGCCTGCGCACCAAACAGCCCGCAGCCGAAGCCTTTCCGTCCACCACGTTGTACCGCGCGTAGCCCGGATTGTCGCCGTGGTGATCCATCTGCATGGTAACAGGCGCGGCAAGAAACGCCTGCGCGCAAGCGCCCATGCGTTCCAAGGAAGCGGCATCAACGGAGAGGGCGGCATCGAACGATTTTTCCTTCAATGCTTCTTCGTTCACGATCTCTCCGGCGCAGGGCAAAAACCGAAACTGCATCGGTACAGGGTCGCCGCAGGCCATGGTCACCTGTTTTCCCAGCGCTTTCAACACCAGGCCCGCGGCAGCCAGAGAGCCGATGGCGTCTCCGTCCGGAGAAATATGGGTGCACACGAAGATGCTGTTCGCGTTTTTGATCGCGGACAGCATTTCAGGCGGAAACTCAGTTTTCCTTTTCTTCTTCCCTGGGCTCCTCTCCATGGGAATCCTCCTCCTGGGGGATGACGTTTTTGAGTACCTGGGCGATATGCGCGCCGTAAGCGATATTCCGATCCCGCTCAAAAAGAAGCTCGGGCGTATACCGCAAATCGACGCGCAGGCCCAATTCATGCCGGATATATCCTGCCGCTTTTTTCAGCGCTTTGATCATTTCATCCGCTTTATCGTCTTCCAGCACGCTCACGTATACTTTGGCCCACCGAAGGTCGCGGGTCACGTCCGCGCGGGTCACGGCATAGGTGCCGGAAATGCGCGGGTCGTTCATGTCCCGGATGATTGCGTCGACGGCATGGCGCACTTCTTCCGAAATCCGGTCAATGCGAAAACTGCTCAATTTCTTTTTCCTTTCTACTGGGATTTCCGAGAAAGCTATAAGGAACTCACCTTCTGCCCGAATATTGATTCCTTTCGTAAAAAACACGGGGAATCAATTCGGCGTCCGCAATCCTGTTCCATTCCGTACAGGTTTTCTCGGAAAGGCACGGAAAACCTTTCTTTTCCGAAAAGAAAGGTTTTCCGTTTTTCACGCGGGCGTCAGCGCTCGATTTCCTCCATCACGAAGCACTCGATCACGTCGCCCTCTTTGATATCGTTATAGTTTTCAAGGCCGATGCCGCACTCATAGCCGGAAGCGACTTCCTTCACATCGTCCTTGAAGCGGCGAAGGGAGGACAGCTTTCCTTCAAAGATGACCACGTTATCACGCAGCAGCCGCACGGAAGCATTGCGCTGGACTTTGCCGTCCGTCACGTAGGAACCGGCAATGGTGCCTGCGCCCGTGATCTTGAAAGTAGAACGCACCTGGGCGTGGCCCAGCAGGTTCTCCTTGAACTCGGGGGCCAGCAGGCCCTTCATGGCTTTTTCCACGTCCTCGATGGCCTGATAGATGATGCGGTACAGGCGGATATCCACACCCTCGCGTTCAGCCGCGTCGCGGGCAGTGGAGTCGGGCCTGATATTGAAGCCGATGATGATGGCGTTGAACGCGGAGGCCAGGTTCACGTCGTCCTGGGTGACCGCGCCGACAGCGGAATGCAGCACGCGCACCTTTACTTCGTCGTTGGAGAGCTTCTCCAGCGCCTGCTTGACGGCTTCCACACTGCCCTGCACATCCGCCTTGATGATGATATTCAGGTTCTGCACCTTGCCCTCGGTGATGCCCGCGAACAGGTTATCCAGGCTGACCTTGGCGGTATTGGCCCGGGCAGCCTTGAGCTTGTCGCGGCGTTCCTGGGCGACCTGGCGGCTCAGGTGGTCGTCGGCCACGGCGAACATCTCGTCGCCAGCCAGGGGCACTTCATTGAAGCCGGAAATCTCCACAGGGGTAGACGGCCCGGCCTTCTGCACGCGCTCGCCCCGGTCGTTGACCATGGCGCGGACGCGGCCGGAAGCCATGCCGGCCACAATGTTGTCGCCCACTTTCAGCGTGCCGTTCTGGAGCAGCACGGTGGCCAGCGGGCCCCGCGCCTTGTCCAGTTTGGCTTCGATGATGACGCCTTTGGCCATGCGGTTGGGGTTGGCCTTCAGCTCCATGGTATCGGCCTGCAGCAGGATCATTTCCAGCAGATCGTCCACACCCTCGCCGGTCACCGCGCTGACGGGCACCATGATGGTGTCGCCGCCCCAGGATTCCGGCACCAGCTCATATTTGGTCAGATCCTGCATGATCCGGTCTGCGTTGGCCCCGGGCTTATCCATTTTATTGATGGCTACCACGATGGGCACGTCGGCGGCTTTCGCGTGGTTGATGGCCTCGATGGTCTGGGGCATCACGCCGTCGTCCGCCGCTACCACCAGCACGGCGATATCCGTCGCCTGGGCGCCGCGCATACGCATGGCGGTGAAGGCTTCGTGGCCGGGGGTATCCAGGAAGGTGATCTGGCGCCCATCCAGCTTGACGGTATACGCGCCGATGTGCTGGGTGATTCCGCCCGCTTCCGTTGCGGTGACGTGCGCCTTGCGGATGTAGTCCAGGAGGCTGGTCTTGCCGTGGTCCACGTGGCCCATGATGGTGATGACCGGAGGACGGGGCCTGAGGTCTTCCTCGGTATCCTCCACGTCCGTTTCGGACAGCGCGTCCTCGGCGGTCTTATCCAGCTTCATTTCCAGCTCTACTCCAAATTCGGAGCAGACCAGGGAAGCGGTGTCAAAGTCCAGTTCAGAGTTGATATTGGACATGATGCCCAGCATCAGCAGCTTCTTCAAAATCTCGCCCGCGGGCTTGCCGATGCGCTCCGTCAGGTCTTTTACAGTGATGGTCTCGGCGGTCATAAACGCCTTTTCGATCTTGATAGGCGCCATCATCTGCTGCGCGGAGGGCTGTTTTTTCGTGGTACGCTTCTTGCCGCCGCGCATGGTATCGTCGTCGTACCCGGTGTTGTAGCTCTCCTTCTGCAGCTGCTTGCGGTTCTTCGCCACATGCTCGGGATCATGCTGACGGATATACTGCTTCTTGTTGGGGTCATAATTGCTGACCCGCTCTTTTTCCACGATGGGCGTAAGCTCCGGCCCGCGGCTGCGTCCGCCGCCTGCGGGACGATTTAAGCCCTGGGGGCGATTGCCGCCGCCTGCGGGACGATTGCCCTGCTGTGCGCCCTGACCGGCCGGACGGCCAAACTGTCCGCCCTGGCCCGCGTTGGCTGGACGCCCGTAGGGACCCTGCGCCGCGTTGGCGGGGCGGCCGTACTGGCCGGGCTGACCGTTTGCTGGACGGCCATAGGGGCCCTGCGCCGCATTGGCGGGACGGCCGTATTGCGGATTGGCAGGACGGCCATAAGGCCCCTGCTGCCCCGCCGGACGGCCATACTGCTGTTGGCCCTGAGGCATGTTCCCTACAGGACGCGCTGCCTGCCTGGGCGCCTGCGCCATGGGCGGTTTGGCGGGTACAGAAGCGGCAGGGCGGGCGGCAGGCTTTGGCGCCGGTTTTTCAGCCGCTTTTTCCACAGGCTTTTCAGCCGGTTTTTCAGCCGGCTTTTCAGACGCCTTGTTTTCCTGCTTTGCCTCAACGGCAGCGGCAGCAGCTTTTTGCTCCTGCTGTACAGGCTTAGGCTTTTCCGCCTGCGCTTGAGCCGCTTCGGGGGCAGGCTGTTCCACAGGCTTTTGGGCTTCCTGCTTTTCTTCTTTTGCGGGTGTGGGCGCTGCGGGGGCAACCGCTTCGTCCTCATCGGGCATGGTCCAGGCTTTCGCGTGCTGCTTGGCCAGCTCCGCCTGTTCCTCCTGGCGCTTCCGGGCTTTTTCTTCTTCCTCTTCGCGCTGGAACTTCTGCTCCTGCTTGCGCAAAGCCTGCATCACGGTATCCAGGCTGCGCCGGATACGCGCCGCGTCTTCCAGGATCACGCCCGCCTGCTCATTGATTTCCTTTGTGGCTTCAGCCAGTTTTACCTTGGTCATTCGATGCTTGCACCCCCGCACTTGGCTTTAATCATATCGCTTATGAGTTTAATTTGTTTCTTTATGGCCGGACAGCAATTCCAGCATCCGCGCGGCCAGATTTCCTTTTCTGACGGCGGCCGCGATGCGGCCATCCCTTCCGCAGGCCTGGGAAATTTCCCCTTCCGGCACCGTAAATGCCGGCACACTGCGAAACGCGCAGGCATCCAGGAGCTTTTTTCTCGTCCCTTCCGAAGCTCCCGCGTCAAGCAGCAGCAGCGCTGCTTTCCCGGCGCGGATCTCCTGGAGCGCGATGTCGGCCCCCAGCGCCGTCTGCCCGGCGCGGCAGGCCAGGCCCAGCAATCCGGCAACGGCGCTCATGCCTCCCCCTCCAGTTCCTTCAGCGCCTCCAACAGGGAAGCATGGGTTTCCTCGCCGAGGGGACATTCAAAAGCGCGCTCCAGCTGCTTTTGCTTGATCGCCCGTTTCAGGCAGTCCGCCGAACGGCACACATAAGCGCCGCGTCCCGGTTTTCGTCCTGTCGTGTCGATGGATACGATGCCTTCAGGCGAGCGCACCACCCGCAGCAGTTCTTTTTTCGGCTTCATTTCCCGGCAGCCCACGCACATCCGCATGGGCACCTTTTTTTCCTTCATAAAATGAACCTCTTACATGGTTTCGTCTTCGCCGATTTCAGGATGCTTGTCGTAATCCTCGAAATGATCCGCGATGATGGAACCGCTGCCCTCCGGAATGCTGGTTGCTTCCTGAGCCAGCAGCTCGTTGTACTGCGTCTGGGACTTGATATCGATTTTCCAGCCCGTCAGCTTGGCGGCGAGGCGGGCGTTCTGGCCTTCCTTGCCGATGGCCAGGGAAAGCTGGTTGTCCGGCACAACGACGCGGCAGATTTTCTCCTCGTCGGACTGGAGCACCTGCTCCACGAACGCGGGGTTCAGGGCGTTGGCCACAAACTCGGCAGGATCGGCGGACCACTTGATGATGTCGATCTTTTCGTTCTTGAGTTCGCTGACCACCTTATCCACGCGGCTGCCCCGGGGGCCGACACACGCGCCCACCGGATCGATCATGGCGTCGTTGGAGGCCACGGCCATCTTTGTGCGGCTGCCCGCCTCACGGGCAATGGATTTGATCTGCACCACGCCGGTGGCGATTTCGGGCACTTCCATTTCAAACAGGCGCTTTACCAGGCCGGGATGGATGCGGCTCACCGCCACCTGCGGCGTGCGGGCGGCGTCTTTATTGGCGCGGTAGACCTGCAAGACGTAAACCTTGATATGGTCGCCGGAATGGTATTCTTCGCCCGGCATGAACTCGGAGGCGTCCAGGAAGCCGTGGGTGCGGCCCAGCTCGACATACACGCCCTTCGGCTCCACGCGCTCCACGATGCCGGTAAGGATCTCGTTTTCCTTTTCAATATATTCGTCGTAGATTTTGCCCTTTTCCACGTCCTGGAGGCGCTGGCGAATGACCTGCTTGGCGGTCTGCGCAGCCACCCGGCCAAAATCAGCAGGCGTCACGTCCATTTCCACGATATCGCCCAGTTCGTAATTGGGAGAAAGCTTCCGGGCTTCTTCGAGAGAAATCTGCTGATTCTCATCCTCCACTTCCTCCGAGACGACCTTGCGGGCAAAAATCTGCACGTCGTGCTCCCTGCTCAGCACCACGGAAAGATTGAGCGGCGTATTCGCGCTCCGCTTCAAATATCTGCGGTAGGCGGCCTTGCAGCCCTCCTCCACCGCGCTGACGATCTGATCCACGCTGATATCCTTCGCTTTAGCCAGCGCTTCGATCGCGTCCATCATTTCTGATTTGCGTGCCATATCGTTTTACCTGTCCTTCCTTTATTATCCGCTTTGATCCCGATTGCCTTATTCCTCATCCAGCGCGCTCAGATCGGGCACCAGGCGCACCTGCGCCACCGCTTTGCGGGGCAGGTCGATTTCTTCTTCCCCGTTTTGCAGCAGCACATGGTCATCGTTCAGCTCTTTCAGCAGGCCCTGGGCAGATTTCCTGCCGTCCACAGGCTTATACATTTTCGCTTCCACCAGGAGGCCGATGGACTTATCGATATCCCGCTGTGTTTTCAGCGGCCTGTCGATGCCGGGAGAACATACCTCCAGGAAGTCGTAATCAAATGCTTCCAAGCTGGGCTGCACAGCCCGGTGATACTTTTCGCAGTCGTCCAGCGTGACTCCCGTATCGGTGTCGATGTAAATACGCAGGTAGCGGCCTGTGGGCTCTTTTTCCATGGCTACGTCGCACAGCTCGCAGTTCAGCTTCTTTGCCAGGCTTTCACAGATGGCCGTGATCTTCTGCATGTTCGCGTTTTTGGGCGGCATTTGACTGCTCCTTTCCTGCCAGAGTTTCTCCATAAACATACAAAGAGCGGGATAAAACCGCAATTTCAGAAAAACACAGGGACGCGAAATAAAGCGTCAGCCCCATGGCTTTCCTGCTTGCAGCTCCCACTCTTCGTTAAACCCTTCTTTCTCAAAGGTCGATCCTGCTGATCCTGTGATTCCCTTTTCTTTCCGCGAATCACGGAGATTAGTATACCATAGAAAAAACGGAAATACAAGCGTTTTCCAAAGAAAAAAGAAACTTTCGCCAAATTGAAGGTTGCGTTTCAGTTATTCCTGGGGGAACCTTCTTAGCGCAGGCCGTCCGGCAGGCCCGGAAAGCAAAGAATGGGTTCCCCGGACATATGAACGGTGACAATTGAAGCGTTTTCTCTGTATGATTTGGGCTATATGGCGTATGAATCATCCCTTGTTTAATCTCGCAAACAGTATTGGCGTAATATCAGGGTAGGTCAGGTTCTCCGGCAAAGAATCAAAGAACCCGATTTCTTTCATTTCGCTGTCCGGCATTTTGCCAAATAGGCGGACAGCAGCCGTGAACACCTGGCCATTGGCGGAAGATACTTCATCCGCCGCCCAATAATCGCAAAGGGGAAAGATGTCATAGTCCTCTGCTCCGGACTCTTCCCACAATTCTCTTTTCGCCGCGTCCATCGGTGTTTCTCCCGCTTCAATATGCCCGCCTTGGGTTTCCCATGTATCCCGGCTGCGATGGCGGCTCAAAACAATTTTGTTTTCATACCTCGTCAGTATAACGACATATTTGTATTCTTTCAGGGAATTCAGAGGATAAACGGCACATCTCATTCTGCTTCAGCCTTTCGCAAAAATTCTGTCATGGCGGAAACGATGCGGGGGTACTCCGGTGAAATGGTACACACATGCGGCGCGTTTTCCAGCCAGAGCTGAGCTTTGACGGTACTTGACACGCCGTTCAGGATAATGTCCGGGCTGTCGGCAGAAACGGTTTTATCGCTATGGGACTGAATGATCAGCACCGGGCAGTGAATCAGCGGCAAATCCCGTTTTGCGCGCCGCATGATCGTGCTGAGCTGGCTGACGCTGGAAAGCGGATAACTGTCATATCCGATATCGTAATCCGCGTTCAGTGTATCCCGGCTTCCATCCGCACGTTTATGAACCGTCGGATGCACCAGCGCGGCTAACGGCGCCAAGGAGCGGAACTTTGCTGTCGTTGCCATCGGCGCGGCGATCGCCACACAGGCGTCCGCGTCCATCTGCGCCGCCAGCATCAGGGACAGGCACCCGCCCATGGATAATCCGGCAACGGAAAAAGTACGGTATTTTCCGCGCATCTCAGCCGCCGCTTTCCTGCATGCACCCACCCAATCCTGCCAGGATGCCTTCCCCATCGCTTCGGGATTTTCACCATGCCCCGGCAGCAGTATCCCACGCACGGCAAACCCGTTTTCCCTTAGTCCTTCCCCGATCAATCGCATATGGCTTGGAGAACCGGTAAACCCGTGAATCAGCAGCACGCCATGCTCTCCTTCCGGAAAAGCAAAGGGCTGGGCCTGCGGCAAAGAAAAATCCTGCATGGCTTGTTCCTTTCTCATGAGGTCACAAAAGCCGTCCGGGATCACCCGGACGGCTGGGAAAACGAAGATACGATCAGGCGGCAGGGGCTTCTTCAGCGCCGCCCATGAACATCATCAAAAACTGATTGACGATTTCTTCCAGGACCGCGCCCGCAACAGGCTCCGCGGTCTTGATGTTGCCGACCACCGTATTCAGGCCGGTCATCAGATCCATCATCAGCGTGCCAATCACTTCCATGGACTTTTCTTCATCCAGCAGGCCGTCCAGCGCCAGTTCAGCCTTCTGGGCTTTCGCGATGGTCTTCGTGCGTTCGCCGGCCATCACGAAATCGATGGTGCTGGTGAGAACAGGCTCTTCAATATCATTGATATACAGGGAAGCAGCCACAGCAACGCCCACATCGTCGTACGTCACCGCGCAGGCGATTTCCATGTCAGTGCCGGGAGCGCTGATGGCATAGTTCAGGGTGAAGCCGTTATCCAGGGTTTCCACGTAGCATTCAAAGGACATCTCCTGGGCGGGGATTTCGAACATTACGTCAACGGACTTTTCGGCCACGTATACATAGGTATTGGTGTTGCCGGAATCATCGTTCTTGCCTACGCTGTTGACGATCACATAGGTATCGGCAGCAGTCTGGTTGCCTTCGTCATCGGTGATGACATACACCAGGCCGGTCACTTCGGGAATGTATTCTTCCGGCACATCTTCCATGACCAGCTGGGAAAAATCCAGTTCCGCGTTGGGAATCATGGAAGCGATGGATTCGGCAGCAGCCTTGAAGCTTTCATCCGCGGCCATTTTCTCGGTGAAAGACTTGATGGAGGCCAGCATGGCATTCACATCCACGGTCAGCGGGATTTCGGTGTTGAATACGACGCCTTCAATCAGGTCGGCATACTCGCCCTTCACGGGATCGCCGAACGTTAAGGCAGCCATGAATTCAGAAGCCAGTTCCATGGCATATTGGCTGATGCTCTCAGCGGCTTTCATGATCTTCTCCATGTCCATGGCCTTCATGTTTTCTTCAGCCTGGGCAAAAACCTGCTCCATCAGCTTGGAAATGGTTTCGAACTGGAAGGTCAGCACATAGCTGGGCACCAGATCGGTGGACAGGGCGATGCCGCTTTCATTCATTTCCGCGACGAGAGACAGCACTTCCTTGCCTTTGATTGACAGGTCGTACTGCACTCCATTGTCGGCGAAGACGAGCAGTTCGCCCATATCGCTCAGCAAGGGCAGCAGCATTTTCACCATCGCCATGGTTTCCTCGTCCATCCCCGCAGCGCCCAGCAGGCTCGCCACCGCTTCTTCATTCACCTGTACGTTGGCGTTGACGGTGAAGCTGGGAACCAGGGACGCTTCAGGCTGAGCGGCCTGTTCCGCCAGCGCGGACACGCAGGAGAAAGCCATCATCGCCGCTACAAGTAAAGCAATCAACTTTTTCATCGTTTGAACCCCTTTCATCATTCAATCGCGAATGTATCTCAGCTTCTGCCCGGCATTGCCCGGGCAAGGCATTCCGCAGTTTTCAGCGTGGATAATCCGCACATTTCGTGAATGATTATACCACAATCCTTATCTTTTGGCAATATGCTTCGCCGCAAAAATAGCGGTATTGGAGCACGTTATCCGACAGTTCAGCGCAAAAGCGCTTTTATTCCTGCGCGCCCGCAGCGCTTGTGGCAACAGCGGTCGTGAAGAACTGGACCGCCTGGGCCAGCCAATCCTGGAGAAGGGCGGCGCGCTTGTTGCCGGACATCTGATCCACCCGCACGGCGTTTTCCGCCTGTGAAACGACGGTATAATCAAAGGGCGCCACGGTGCGGCTGGAAAGCTGCGCCGTAATCGCAGCGCCGCTCTCCATGTCCATCCAGGATGCGCTGCCGTCCAGATGGGTGGAGGACTGCTTGGAGCTGCCGGAGGAAAGCTCCGCATTCAGGGTGAAAAGCTGCATCGGCAGATCCGTGCCCTCGCGCGGCCGGAGCATCAGGCTTCCCCGCATGGTCTGGGTGGATCTGTCATCGGCCAGGGAATACGCTTCCTCGCCCTGATCCCAGGTGAGGCTGTAATCAAAGCCGATGGGCTTGAGCTCCGGCGTGCCGTCGCTGACCACGAATGAAGCGCCTTCTTCCGTGACCGGCACCAGCAGGGCAACAGAGCCGTTAAAAGCGCCGGAGGAAGTCTGCTCACAGGAAATATCAAATTCCGCGCCGTTTTTCCCCGCGCCGGCCACGCGCCATTCGTGCCCTCCGTCGGACGGAGTGACAGAGAAAGCGAGGCGGGTGAACAGCGCATCCTGGGCGAAGGGAAAAGAGATGCTGTCCAGCAGCACGGTGCCGGATGAATCATGCCGGCGGGCAATTTCCACGTTGCCCTCCATGCTGATCCCATCCACCAGCGCGGTCAGCGTGTTCAGGGCGGAGGGCTGCAGGTAAGCCGCCGCTTCCTGGGGCGTGGCTATTTCCTTGAGCAGGTCCAGCAACGGCTGATCCTGATAAAAGGCTTTGAGCAGCGTTTTGATTTCTTCCTTCACTTCCCGCGCGGGGATCCTGCAGGACAGCTCCATATAGGTTTTTCCGCCGTCCATGCCCGTAGAAACGGAAGCGAAGGAGTTCATCCATACGGCAGCTTCCGTTTCATAGTTTTCCAGCAGCGGCTTAGCCCTTTCCTTCCAGCTTTCCGAGGCGTTCAGCACGTTCAGCAGCATCTGCCACAGGGGCGGCCAGCCTTCCCCTTCCTGGGAAGAAGCGGTAAACAGCCGCGTCCAGCTCCAATCCCTGGCCGCAGTATAAACGGCGTCCGGGTTCAGCATTTCGCTGAAAACGCCGGAAAGCGTTTCATCATAAAGGAAAGAAACTTTGGCGTCGGCAATGCCGCTGAAGGAAAACGTCAAATCCGCTTCACCTTCGTCCTTGTTCCGCTGGGTGGTATGCTCAAGCGTCACGGTCAGCTTCGGCGCAAGAAGTTTCACCATCGCCCATATATCATCGGGAATAACGGATGTTTCCTCTCCGATCACGGTGAAGCTGACCGTCCCCCGGTAAGCGGATTCTTTCATTGCCTGCTGATAGAACTTATCGATCAGCGTGTCGTTTTCCGCCATCGCAGACACTGCGCCTGTGATCATAAGCAGCGCCAGGATGATAGAAATCCATCGTTTCATGTTCAGGTTCCTCCTCATGCCTTTAACCGTCCACATCGTCATCGTCCCATTCTTCTTCCGGCTCTTCCTCCGGTTCCTCCTCCTCTGTCAGCCACTCTACCGCGGCTTCCAGCGCAGGTGTGATCGGGCCGTTCATCCAGGCGTCGGTGCGGATATCGTTCAAAATGGCGGCCTTTTCTTTTCCGTTCAGAGGATTGATCAGATCGCTGAGCGCCATCACCAGCGGCTCCGCTTCATCCTGCACCATGTCCTTCGCCAGCTCGGCGGAAACCTCCCGCAGATCCTTCGCGCTGGCCGCAGAGGGCTGGGTGATGTCTTCGGTCACGTTCAATTTCACTGCAAAGGAAGCCTTCACCATGCTCCTGTCGCCCTGTTTTTTCTGCACAGCGACAGTGCCGTCCATCCCATCGGCGCTGAAAACCAGCTTGGGCGTCAGCGTCCAGGTGCTTTTTACCTTGTTTTCGGTGCGGGATATGGTCACCTTCCCCGTCCATTGCTCGTCATCGTCCTGGATGGTGTTTTTCAGGCTCGCGCTCAATGTGCCGGATACGGTCGCGCCGTCAAGCGTACGGGTATATGTGCCTTCCAGCCCGAGGGTCCTGGTATTTTTCTTGCTCGTCATCTGAACGGCGCAGGTGACTTTGAAATTATTCTTTCCTTTTACGGCAGGGGCGGAGAAGGAAAGATAGCCGCCCTTATCCGGCGTAAAGCCGTAAAACAGCGTCACCTTGCGTTTGTCGCCGTTCACGCCGGCGTTGCCGGTAAACTGCAGGCCCATATCGTCGCCCGCTTTATCCAGAAAACGCTTGAAACGGCATTCGCCGGAAAACTCAAGGGCCTCAAGCAAATCCTCCGCTTTCGCGCAAAGGCCGGGCTGGTTTGCCAGGGTCTCCTCCAGGACAGGCAGCAGCGCATCCAGTATCCTGGGCCAGAACTCGTTCATATCGTCGCCGGAAAAAGTATATGTTTCGTTGGACACCGCCTTGGAGGCGTTTTTGATGGACGTGGCTTCCTTGCTCTTTTTCGGCGTGACGTGGGACGACAGCTTCTCATACAGCTGGGGAGCCAGCTTCAGATAAGCGCCGGGGATGACCGACGGGTCGAACCATTCCATCTCCCGGCCGCAAAACAGCGTCAGCGCGTCGGGCGCGTTTTCCGCGGTCAGATATGTGCCGCCGGAGGGCGAAAAAACGGTCAGCGTGTATCCGTCCCTGTGTTCCACATCCGCCTGCAGGACGCTTTCTCCTTCCAGGCTGATTTCCGCCCGGCTGTTTTCCCCCGAGCACACGGTCAATGCAGCGCTGTCAAGCCATTCGTTGATCGTTTCCAGAGAATCCTTGGAAATCCCGTTGAGCGATTCAGCCTTCACCCGCATCGTCAGGGCCAGGCTGTTTTCAGCGTTCATTCGCGTATAGCGCTCAGAAAACTCCGCTGCAGCAGGCGAACATGTAAGCATCATTCCAAATATGCATACCCAGGCCAGAATCCGTTTCCAGCATCCGCCCATGATCGTCACACCCTCCCATTCATCATAACGAAGCAACCGTTTCGTTTCTTGCGTGCCTATATGGAAAACAACCTGACATGATTATACCGCATTTTTCCACAGTTGTATAGAGCTTACGGAAAATTCAGGCAGGATCAAACGGTTTTGCCCATCAGCCCGTTTGCTGAAGGCATCATTTGTTTTTGAGCATTTCCCTGGCATGGGCGCGGGCGCTTTCCAGATCGCCGCCCAGCATCCGGGCAATTTCGTTTACGCGGGCTTCGCCGTTTAAAGGCGTCAGCTGCGTGCGGGTGCGTTCCCCGTCAAAGGACTTTTCCACCAGGTAATGGCGGTCGGCCAGGGCGGCGATCTGTTGCAAATGCGTCACGCAAAGCACCTGGCGCTCCTTTGCGATAGCGGCCATCTTCTCCCCCACCACCTGCGCGGCGCGGCCGGAAATGCCGGTGTCGATCTCGTCAAAGATCATGGACGGCACGCCCACCCGCTGCGCTGCAACGGATTTGATCGCCAGCATCAGGCGGCTCAGTTCACCGCCGGAAGCGATTTTGGAAAGCGGCTGCAGCTCCTCCCCGCGGTTCGGCGCAATCTGAAAGGCTGCCGTTTCGTTCCCCAGCGGCCCAGCCGGGCAGGGAGGGAGCGTCACGCGGAAGGTGGTTCCCGCCATGTTCAGGTCGCAAAGCTGCGCTTCCATCTCCCGCTCAAATTTTCGGGCCAATTCCTGCCGGCGGGCGGTAAGCAGCGCCGCCGTGTTTTGATACTGCCCGGCAAGGGTCTTTTCCTTTTTGGCGAGGAGCTCCAGGTCGTCGTCAATGCTTTCAAAGCTGCTCAGTTCTTTTTCGATTTCTATCAGCTTTTCCGCCATTTCACCGGTGGTGATCCCGCCGTATTTCCGGCTCAGGCGGCGGATCAGATCCAGGCGGCTCTGCACCGCTTCCAGCCTGTCCGGGTCGGCGTCCAGCTTATCCAGCAGATCTCTCAGGGTCAGCCCGATGTCCTCAGCTTCATAATACAGCGCATCCAAACGGCTGTGGAGGGAAGCATAGGCATCGTCCAGCCCTTCGATGGGCTGTAATGCTCCCGCGGCGGCGCGGAGCGCTTCGGCGGCGGGATCGGTTCCGCCGTACACCTGTTCGAACGCTTCCCTGAGGCCGCTTTCGATTTTTTCCATGTTGCGGTATTTGTCCCGCTCCTTTGCCAGTTCCTCTTCCTCGCCGGGTACCAGCTTCGCCTTTTTCAATTCCTGGCGGCGGATACGAAGCAGCTCCATCCGCTCACCGGCCTGAGCGCTCTGTTTTTTCAGCCTGTCCAATTCGTGCCTGCAGTCGTTCCAGGCGTTAAAATCGGCCTGGGCCTTCTCCAGCAGCGCCCGGTGCGCTTCGTCTCCGGAGGCGTCCAGATAGCCCAGATGCTTTTTTTCGTCCATCAGGCTTTGATGCTCGTGCTGGCCATGAATGTCCATCAGCAGGTCGGTCAATTGGTGATACTGGGCCAGCGGCAGAAGCGTGCCGTTCACCCGGCAGGACGAACGGCCGGACAGCGTGATTTCCCGGCTGAGGATCAGTTCGTTTCCCTCGTCCAGCTCCTGTTCCTTGAGCAGCTTTTGCGCCGCCGGGCAGTCGGAAATATCGAACACGCCTTCCACCCGGGCTTTTTCCTCTCCGTGGCGGATCAGTTCCTTTTGCGCCCGTCCTCCCAGCAGCAGCGTCACCGCGTCCACCAGAATGGATTTGCCCGCGCCGGTCTCTCCGGTGAGCACATGCAGGCCGGTGGAAAACTCCGCCTGCATCTCGTCCATCAGCGCGATATTGCGGATCGTTAATGATACAAGCATGGCAACCTCATTGTGATTGAAATGTTCTTTGTTTCAAGCTCCGGGCTGAAACAGGCTGCCGCACAGGCACAATGATTTGAACGGTTTCTCCCGTATGCCCTATTCAGCGCCTGAACCCCGTAATTATTTCAGCATATCCTCGAACCGCTTCACCGTTTCCAAAGCCTGGCCGTCGTCCCGCGCCACGACAAACACGGTGTTGTCCCCCGCCATGCTGCCCAGGATGCCGGGCAGCCGCATGGAGTCGATGGCTTCCCCTGCCACGTTCGCGCTGCCGGAGAGCGTTTTGATCACCACGATGTTCCGCGCGCAGTCCACGGACAGAACGGAATCCTTGAACATGCGCACAAAACGCTCAGACAGCCCATGCTCCGCTTTGTCCGCCGTTGCATACTTATACCCGCCGGTGCCGGACAGCACCTTTAGAAGGCGGAGCTCCTTGATATCGCGGGATACGGTGGCCTGGGTGACCACGATGCCCATATCCCGCAGCTTGGACGCCAGTTCCTCCTGGGTTTCAATATCGTTTTGCTCGATGATGCTCAGGATGGCCGTTTGACGCGCGTTTTTCATCATTGTTCACTCCTGTATTTCATAATCGTTCCATACCGCCTGCTTGCGCCGCAGGGTCGCAAAAAAGCGGGACGGGCGCAGACAAATCATGTTTACGCTTTCCGCAGCGGAGGAGATTTCAACCTGGGCTTCATGCGTTACCGGCAGCAGCGTCTGGCCGTCGATGGCCAGCTGCAGGCGGCGCCTTTCCCGGCCATGGGCCACAAGCGTCACGCGGGCGGTCAGCGGCAGGATCACGGGACGCAGCAGCAGCTCCCGGGCGCAAAGCGGGGTCAGCAGCATACACGGCGCGTCGTGTCGCACAATGGGGCCGCCGGCGGACAGGCCGTAAGCCGTCGCGCCCAAAGGGGTGGACACAACCACGCCGTCCCCATGCGCGCAAAACGCTTCTTCCCCATCCGCAAAAGCCGTCACTTCGATCACGCCCGGATGCTCCCCCCTGGTTAGGGCCAGGTCATTGATCGCCAGATAGCGCTTTCCGTCATACTGTATACTTAGCAGCGGCTGGGAAGTCACATGATAAGAAGGAAGCAAAAGCGCTTCAGCCAGCGCTTCCGGCTGATCCGCGTCTCCCTGCATCAGGAAGCCCACCGTGCCGGTATGTACGCCAACGATGGGGATGTTTTTCCGTATCGCTTCCGGCGCCGCCATCAGCAGCGTTCCGTCCCCGCCAAACGCCACCATCGCCCGGGTGTCCTTGGGGACTTGAGAGAGCGCGCAGGCCTCCCCCACGCCCTGCCGGGCCAGCCATTCCTCAGTCAGCACCTGCGCGCCGCTTGTTTTCAGGATGTCTGCCAGCGCACGCGCCGCTTCCGCGCTTTTGGGCTGATACGGATTTGCATAGAAATAGAAAGCTGCTTTCATTCCATTCCCCCATTCTGTATATTCATTTTAACATATACATTACAAATTCACAAGAGCGAAGCGGAAAAAAGGCAGAAAAAATCCAAAGAATGCTTGACAATCTTTCCATTTCATCCTATGATGTTACGGATTCGGCGGCTGTGTTCCGGTACATGCGGACGCTGAATATACAATGCTTGATTATACAATTTTTGGATATTCAAAGGAGTTTTCCCCCATGGATACGATTCTTCTGCCCGCCGACGAAAACAGCGTCAAGCAGGCGGCGGAGCTTTTACGGGCAGGCCAGGTGGTGGCTTTCCCTACGGAAACAGTGTACGGGCTGGGCGCTGACGGGCTGAACGCGCAGGCGGTAGCGGCCATTTTTGCCGCAAAGGAGCGCCCCGCCGACAATCCGCTCATCGTGCACGTGGCGGAGCGAAGCCAATTGGACGGGCTTTGTTATGTGACAAAAGCCGCCGAAGCGCTGATGGACGCTTTTTGGCCGGGCCCGCTGACGCTGCTGCTCATGAAAACAAAAAGCGTGCCGAACATTACCACGGCTTTCCTGCCCTCCGTCGCGGTGCGCTGTCCCAGCCATCCGGTCGCCCGCGCGCTGCTTAGGGCATGCGCCTTGCCCATCGCCGCCCCTTCGGCGAACCGCTCCGGACGGCCCAGCCCCACCACAGCCCAGGATGTACTGGAGGATATGCAGGGACGCATCCCGTTTATTCTGGACGGCGGCGCGTGCGATGTGGGCGTGGAATCCACCGTGCTTGACCTGACCGGCGAGGTTCCCTGCATCCTGCGGCCGGGAGCGGTCACGGCGAAGGACGTGGCTTCGGTAGCGGGCGCCTGCACGGTGGCGGCCAGCGTGATGCGGCCTTTGAAGGAGGGAGAAAGCGCGCCCTCCCCCGGAATGCGCCACCGGCATTACGCGCCCAAGGCAAAAATGACCGTCTATCTCGGCAGCGACGAAGAAGTGGCAAAAGCGATCATCGCCCGGTACGATGCGGCGGAGAACGCCGCGATTTTGGCACACGGCAGCGCTCAACCGCTGTTTGGAGACCGGCGGGTCTTTTCCCTGGGCGATACGCCGCAGGAAGGCGCGCATCTGCTGTTCCGGCGCCTGCGTGAAATGGACGCGCTGGGCGTTTCCCTGATCCTGGCCCAGGGATGGAACGCGGAAGGCGAAGCCCTGGCCGTGATGAACCGCATGGCCCGTGCCGCGGCGTTCGATCTGGTCAATGTATAAAAGCTGGCTGTCCCCCCAAACGCCGATAATACGGCGCGGGAGACAGTTTTTTTGCACCTCCCTTTCGCCTGCTTCATAGAATGCCAGTGTAAACAGGGAAAGGAGGCGCGCTCATGTCTGAAACTCGATCCAATTGCGCGTACAATTACACCGTTAAACGCGGCGACAGCTTCTACCTGATCGCCCAGCGCCTGAACGTCAACCTGCGCGATCTGCTGGAGGCCAATCCCAACGTTCCGCCTGCCCGCCTCACCATCGGCGATATCCTGTGCATTCCCTATTGCAGCGCCGACAGCCTTGCGCAGGACAATTCCTGCTGCCCCACCGCCGAGCCCGGATGCGGCAGCGGAAATACGGGAAACGGCGGAAATACCGGAAATCAGCCCGCACCGGAAACGCCCGGCTACACCTGCCCGGCCAACAGACGCACTGTGGTGCAGGCCGGCCAGACCGCAGGCGATCTGCAATTGCGCTACAACCTGAGCTATCACACGCTGAAAACCGCTAACAGCGATAAGGATCTGAACGCGCTCAAGGGCGGCGATATCGTCTGCATTCCCGCGGAAAACATTGCCTGCCCCACGCCCGTAGCCGTTGCGCTCAAAGAAGGGGATTCCCTTGAATCCATCGCCTCGCAGAACAATGTTTCCGTCGCTTCTCTCCTCCAGGCAAACCCATGCCTCGCGCCTCAGGATTTCAAAGCGGGGGTGACCGTCCGCCTTCCGGAATGACGGGAACGGCTTAACCAAGCGGGAGAAAGCAATTTCTCTTTTCACACAGCCGCACGTTCTTTTCGGCAGACGGGATTCGGGCTAATCTCAAGGTATACTGGTCCATGCGGCAGTCGAGGCCAGGGGCTGCCGCGCTAAGTTCCACGAAAAAACGGAGAAGTTTGAAAAAACAACTCCGTTTTTTGCTGTATATAGCTGTAGAAAAATGTACGTGCTGCCAATACTCTTCTTAGTCAAAATAATATTGCTCCCCCAATTTATTCTTGAATCAATACTGGACTGGAAGCTGAAACGGAGTATGCAGTTACCCTGTCATCCCTTCGGCTACGCTCAGGGCAGGCTCTGAACAGGCCGAAGAAGGAGGCCGTCGTGAAGGAACTCCCTCGTTTCCTCGTTGCTTTATTGACCAGTGAGATTCTTCGCACGCGCCCATCCGTATCGTGAGATCCTTCGCTTCGCTCAGGATGACAGGGTGGGTTGATTTCACGAAATAATTCAAGAATTAATTGGTACAGCAATAATATGTTTCTATACTGAGAAGAATAAAAAGGGCTGCTTGATTCGGATGGCGGCTTCCCGCTTCTGCGCGCAAGTGAACCGGAAAGCAAACAAATCCACGCAGTTTCTGACTTTTTCCACGGTGTTGATCGTTCCGACGGCGCAGATCACATACCGCCCGCTTTCAAACATCGTCTCGAAGGAAAAACGGATTGCTGTGGTAATACGCGATATTCCCATATTTGCGCACGCAGCCGAATTTTCGCTTTCCTGCTGCTGACGATAAAGAAACTCCATATAAGCCAGGGCGTTCTTCTGGTTCGCCGCGCTCAGGTAATCTAATTTTTCTTTTCCAAGCGCCAATCAGAGGCGGTTTCCAGATTGTCAAACCACATTTTCCCAATTTTGCTTGTTTTTATGCGCCCACGGGCGTATAATGAAAACGGTTTGTTTAGCCCAGGAAAGGCGGATTGCACGACGATGAACACCCTGTCTGCGAAAGCATTGGAAAAACGGAGGAAAGAGAAAGAGCTTTCGCAGATCGAGCCGGGAACCGCCAGCGGCCTTGACAGCGGCGGAGCAGCGGCGGTGAGAAAACTGATCCCGAACAGCGCCGCCATAAAGCCGTATTCCTGACGGTTCATATTTCGAGAAAAAAACATGGAGGATAATGCATGGATATTCGTAAAATTTGGAAGCTGTTTCTGTATGGAGGGGTGGAGAAGGAAGAGTATAACGCCCTGCGCCCCAACATCCGCGAAGAAAACCGTGTGCTGCTCAGCGTGTTTTCCATCATTGCAGGCATCATGTTTTTCCTGCTGTTTATTGTGAGCCTGATTTCCCGGGGTTTTGCCACAGTGAACAGCTCAACTTACTTGATCTGCTGTTTTTTGATGGCGGCGATTTTGATCTGTGTGCGCTTTCTCGTACCGAAGTATTCCGCGCTTGTGGTTTTACTCGTCTATTTTTTCGAGATCACGCTTTATGCATTTGGCATCCATATTTCCATGCTTCACGCGGAAAAGCCGGCTGTATCCGCAGTGGCCTTTTTACTGGTGAGCCCGCTGCTGTTCTATGACCGTCCTGCCAGGCTCTCCGCCCTGATTGCGGCCGTTGTTGCGGTGTTTTGCGGGATCGTTGTCCATGTCAAGGCGCCGGATGTGGCGGAAACCGATGTATGGAATGCGATCACCTTCGGCATCGTGGCGGTTACCACCACCGTGTTCATGACGGGCATAAAGTTCCGGGCCCTCGCGCAGTCCAGGCAGATTCAGCAAATGAGCCAGACTGATCTGCTGACCGGAGTCAAAAACCGCAACCATTATGAGAATCGGCTGGAGGCTTACCCTGCGATGTGCGCCTCAAACCTGATCTGCGTTTACGCGGATGTGAACGGTCTGCATGAAATGAACAACAGATACGGGCATTCCGCAGGGGATAAAATGCTGCGCGAGGTTGCGGAAGCGATGCAGCAGTGTTTTGGCCGCGAGCATACCTATCGCGTCGGCGGCGACGAGTTTGTTGCCTTTCGGGCGGACGGACAGCCGGAGGAAATGCCTGCTGAAATTGACCGGTTGAGTCAGGCGCTAAATGGAAAAGGCTATCATGTATCCTTCGGAACTGCCGTACACAAGAAAGCGCAGGGCGGCCTGAACATGCATGCGCTTGTCAGCGAAGCTGAAACCAACATGTTTATCGCTAAACGTCTGTTCTATTGTCAGTCCGGGAATAATCGCAGAAGCAGATAGAGGATCACACGCCTCTCCCCCGCCTGCGTTTATTTACAAGAGATCGTCCAATCGTATTATATCGCCTCATCCGGTGTTACTACTTGCCACTTATAACCCGCCGCATATTGGGCGGCGAGTTCGTTGGCCGTAACCAGGGTGATGTCACGATGCTTGAAGATGCCGATGATGTCTTTTCCGATCGACGCGATGCTCTGAGGCAGATAAAGCCGCTTGACCTCTCCCTCCCAATTCAGGAAGCAATCGTCCTCCAGCTGAAGGATGCCATCCTGCACCACAATCTCCTCATGCTTATACACATAGCGGGCGTTTGCCTGGCCGGTGCTTCTGTACAGGGCAACAGAGGAAACAGGCAGACCGCACCAGGCCGCGGGCACGGTGAAAACGCCTTTATCCTCGCCCCAGCGCCAGTCCGTCAGCCGCAGCGTGCCGTCCGGCAGAAAATCACAGGCGAAAAACCTGTCTTCACCGAAACGCAGGCGGGAGGCTTCCGCCTTTTCCCGCGTTTTTCCTGAACCTGTGTACAGCACGGCCTTTGGGCTGCCGTCCAGGATATTCTTCGGCAGGCTTTTCACATTATAGCCCACGCCCACCGCAACCAGCTCCGGGCAATTGGCAAAGGCCGAACCCCCATAGCTGTCGGCGTATAACGCGCTGACGCAAATCAGGGAAGCGCAGCCTTCAAAGGCGCTGTCGCCAATGCTTTCGGCTTCGCCCATATTGGCGATGACCAGCGACGAGCAGCCCTTGAAAGCGCTGTCCGGTACGCTTTTCAGCCGCATGGATACGGATCTCAGCGAGGAGCAGCCAGCAAAGCAGCCGCTACCGATCGTATTTCCGGCAAACGCCATCTCCTGAAGCGCCGCGCAGTCCATAAAGACGCTTCGTCCCAGCTCCTTCACGTTTTCAGGAAGCTGGACGGACTGCAGCGCCGTACAGCCCCGGAAAGCTTCATCTCCAACGGAGAGCTGCTGTTGCGTCTGCTCTTTTCCGGCAAAGGTCACGCGCTCCAGCGCCGTACAATCCCGAAAAGCCTCCTTCCCGATCGTCTGAATGGAAGCAGGCAGGATCAGCTCCCGAATGGAAGCCCCGGAAAATGCGTTCCGCCCGACTGTGGTCAGAGGCACGCCGTCCACCTCGGCAGGCAGCGCCAGCGCTTCCGGCGGCTCGGCGTCCTTTGCGAAGCCGACAGCCGCCGCCGCTTTTTCCCCCAGGCTGTATTGCACGCCGCCCAAAACATACATATCTTTCGGCGTCTGTGTAAACAGCGCAATCCCGATGACAACGCCGAGAATGGCGGGAATCAGCGGCATGGGGATCGGAATGAAGGTTGGCGTGACAAGCACCTCACGGCCCGAACCATTGCTGACCATGCCGATGCAAAGAAAGATGCCGATGGCGATCGCCGCGATGCCGCCGACGATATACGGCCATTTGGCGCCTGCCGTGCGGATACCCTCCCGGGTTTCAGCCAGCGCGCCCGCCGTTCCCGCCAGTAACAGGACAGCGGCCAGCAGCAGCAATATAACCTTTCTCATGTTTCATTTCTCCTTGTATATATTTCCCTTCCCTTTCTATTTTGAATCTTTCACAGCACCCGCATCGGCATCCATTCCAGGAAATCGCCGGACACCAAATGATACATGACGCCGTGATGCCTGCCTTCAAGGCTGTCATGAAAGCGGTGGGTTCCATGGCAATGGGCATAGACGACTTGCTCCGCGCCGTACCGTTCCGCCATGGCGGTAAAGACGCTGTTTCTTTCCAGAATCGAAGTGGGCGGATAATGCAGGAACATGATGAATTTACTGTATCCGTCCTTAAGCGCCGCTTCAAAGGACGCCGTCAGCCGCTCCGCTTCCCGCGCGATCAGCTTTTCCGCGTGCTGCTCCGCGTCCCTGTCCCAGTCAACGATCTTCCCGCCCCGCATATAGAACGGGCCTTCAAACGTGAAGCCCTTCGTGCCCACGAGGGCATAATCCTGATAGGCCGCATAGTTGTTTTGCAGGAAAAACAGCTTCCCCGCAAACTGCCGGTTCAGGGCTTCCGTCTTTTTCGCGTCCCAGAACATATCGTGGTTTCCCCGCAGCAGGATTTTTCGTCCGGGCAGGGAGCAAATATACTTCAGATCTTTTTCGCATTCCGCCAGATTCCTGCCCCAGCTGTGATCGCCTGCCAGCACAAGCGTATCCGTGGGCTGAACCAGGCGCAGGCATTGCTGCCGGAACACGGCTTCATGATTGCGCCATACAGGATCGCGCAGCTGCCCCGGCGCTTTCAGCTCCGATTGAAAATGCAAATGCAGATCACCGATTGCGTATAAACTCATGCCGCCGCTCCAATCGTTCAAATGCCAGTTGGCGCATATTGTCAGGATCCTTTTCACAGGTTGGGATATCGGACATTGCGGATGTATGGATGACCGCATCCGGGTCAACGGTATCAATCAGCCGCTTGACGGTTTCTTCGTCCGCTGTCCGCAGGGATAGGGCTGGAATGGCGGTCGGCAACGCTGCCATGATTCTCGCGCCGACGTGCCCACGCAGCCCTATAATGATCATATCATATATCATCATTACTGGCAACATTTTCAGCGCAGATAACGGGCGCCGCGCACAATCCCCAGATAACAGATAATAGCAGTATAATAGCTTTAATAGTAACTGTTCAGTCGTGTTGCTTTAAAGCACGAAAGATACATTGTCATCCCGAGCGAAGCGAAGCGGAGTCGAGGGATCTGATAGCTTTGGTGGTCCCATTTTTCACCAGATCCCTCCACTCCGTTCCGCTCTCGCTCCAC
>JAFZOG010000123.1 GCA_017550745.1 Clostridia bacterium
CGCCGGGCCAGAAGCATAACGTCGAAAGTTTGTTATGCTCTCTCAAGTATCAGCGGGAACAAAGCCAATTCGTCCTCACAGGTTGTTTCCGCTACAGGAGTCCAGAGGACGAAGTCCTTTGGTGCAGGTGCACGAGGGCCGAACCACCGATGACCGCCTGCGGCGGATTTCTCATCGGTGGTGAGATCACGCGAAACGAGCAATGTCCGCATGAAGCGGACTTGCGACTTTTGAGCGTGCGGATCGCAGAGGCCTCGCCCCGTCGTTCCATTAGCGACTTAAAGTGCCCATTAAACGTTACATTTTCTTGAACACCGGAATATAGTTGATGGGCGCTTTCGCGGCAATCGTCTGCCCGCCGTCATACGTTTCCCCGGTATGGATGTCCTGCCAGGATCCCTGGGGCAGGTAAACGGGGCGCTCGAAGGTGTCGGGGGTAAAGACGGGGGCCACCAGGTAATCCGGGCCGAACATGTACTGGCCGGGCAGATCCCAGCAGGCTTCGTCCTCCGGGAACTCATAGAACATGGGCCGGATGAGGGGCGAGCCGTTCTCGTGGGCTTCGTGGAAAATGCGGGAAAGGTAGGGCTTCATGGAAACGCGCAGGTCGTAGCCCTGCTTCATCACGCCAAAGATTTCCTCGCCCAGGGCCCACATTTCGGTGGGCTGGCCGGTGTGCAGGTAGCCGCCGCCCCGCTCCCTGTCGTCCAGGGCGGGGATGGTAAAGGGCTCCCGGTCGCCGTGCAGGCGCATGACGGGGGTGAACACCGCCCATTCGTACCAGCGCAGCAGCAGCTGATGGAAGGCCGGGTCGTCCACGTTGCCCTCCATGAAGCCGCCGATGTCGGTGTTCCACCAGGGGATGCCCGCCAGGCCGATGTTCTGGCCCGCCGCGATCTGGTCCCGCAGGGATTCCCAGGAGCAGGGCACGTCGCCGCTCCAGAGCACGTTTCCGTATTTCTGGCTTCCGGCCCAGCCGGAGCGCAGCAGGTTCACGGGCTGGGCGCCCAGCGCCGTCATGGGGTCAAAGTAGGTGCGGCTGTACCACTGGGGGAAGATATTGCTGCATTCCATGGCGGGGCCGATGAAATAGCGGTAGTTGTCGAAGTCGTACTTGGTCAGGTCGGGCTCGGAGTTGTCCAGCCAGAAGAAGTCGATGCCGTAATTGTAATAGTGCTCCCTGCACTTTTCCCACACGTAGGCCCGGGTTTCGGGGTTGGTGGGGTCGATGGTCACGCAGTCGCCCTGGAAGTCGTAGGTCTGGGCCGCGCCGCGCTCGGTGCGCATGAGCAGGCCCCGCTCCATCATTTCGCCGAAGTTCTCGCTGCGCCGGTCCACGCTGGGCCATACGGACACGATCACCTTGATGCCCATGGCATGCAGTTCGTCCACCATGGCCTTGGGGTCGGGCCAGTATTTCGCGTCGAATTTCCAGTCCCCCTGCACAGTCCAATGGAAGAAGTCGATGATGATCACGTCGATGGGGATGTTGAGCTCCCTGTATTTCCGGGCCACGGACAGCACTTCGTCCTGGGTGCGGTAGCGCAGCTTGCACTGCCACAGGCCCATGCAGTCCTCCCGCATCATGGGGGCGCGGCCCGTGGCGGCGGTGTAATTGTACAGCAGCTCCTTGGGGCTGTCCGCCACGGTGATCCAGTAGTCCATGTCCTTGCAGGCGTCGGCCCGCCATTCGGTCACGTTCCTGCCGAAGGTCACCTGGCCCACGGCGGGGTTGTTCCACAGGAAGCCGTAGTTCAGGCTGGATACGGCGAAGGGCACGGTGGTCTGGGAATTGCGCTGGATCAGCTCCAGGGTGCAGCCCTTCAGGTCCATATACGGCTGCTGGTACTGGCCCATGCCGAAGATCTTTTCCCCGTCGTTGGGCTCAAAGCGCACCGTCAGCCGGTAGTCCCCGGCGGTATAGGGCAGCCATTCCCGGCTGGGGCGTTTCAGGCAGTGGCTTTCCCGGGTCACGGAGCCGTCGTAGAAGCGGTAATGCTCTTTGAGAAGCTTCTTCCCGTCCCGGAAAAAAGTGATCACGCCGCTGCGGTTCACGGTGGCCCGGATCCGCCCGTTTTCGATGCTGGCTATGGGGGATTCCCAGTACGACCCGTCCCCGTTCCGGAGGGTTTCGGAATATACTTCGGTTTTCGCCTCCGCCTCCGCCGGCGTTTCCGTCAGCGCCCAGCCGCAGCCGGTGAATTGCGGAAACATCGTGGCCCGCACCCGCAGGCTGTCCTTCCCCCAGGCTTCAATGCGCAGGGTTTCGCTGCCCCGCTTGGCGATCAGGGCGTTTTTTTCTTGCTGGAAAAGCATAGGGAACCTCCTTTTGTTTGTAAGAAGCTTTCCATGAGTGACGAGGACGGAGCAGGGGGCTTCTTCAGCCCCCTGAACCCCTGAACCAGAGGGTTTCACCCTCTGGACACCGATAGGCGATTTATCTTTGTTGGGCAGAGAAGAGTACATTCGCCTGTCGATCCGGGGTTACGGAAGTTAGCGGCTTCTGGCCCAGGAAAGCCCGGGAAAATCTCCAGGGGAAAGCTCGCTTTCCCCTGGGGATTTATCCCTGGCTTTCACCGGACGCAAAGCGTCCGGTCAGGCGGCTTTCAGCCGCCGGGCCAGAAGCACAACGTCAGTAGTTTGTTATGCTCTCTCAAGCATCAGCGGAAACAAAGCCAGTTGGTCCTCGCAGGCTGTTTCCGCTGCCGGAGTCCAGAGGACGGAGTCCTTTGGTGCAGGTGCACGAGGGCCGCAGAGGCCCTCGCCCCGTCGTTTTGCTGGTAACTTAAAGTGCTTTTGAATTACGATATTCGTCCAGCATCCGCAGCAATTCCGCGGGCTGCTCCGCTGCAAGCAGCATATTGTAATCCTTTTCCCTGAGCAGTTTATCCTGATAAGCGCGTTTCAGCTGCGTGAGCAGGCCGTCGAAATAGCCGTTCACGTTCAGGATGCCGATGGGCTTATCCAGCAGCCCGGCCTGGGCCACGGCCCATACCTCCATCAGCTCGTCCAGGGTGCCCACGCCGCCGGGCAGGGCGATATAGGCGTCGCCCCGCTCCATGAGCAGGGTCTTGCGCTCCGAAATAGTTTTCACCATCAGCAGCTCGCCGGTGCCGGGATAGGGCGGGAAGTCGCGGTAGCATTCCACGTTGATGCCCACCACGAAGCCGCCCTCCTCAATGGCCCCCTTCGCAACGCGGCCCATGAGGCCCACCATGCCGCTGCCGTACACCAGCGCGCGGCCCTGCCGGGCGATGAGCCGCCCCAGCTCCTCCGCCGCGTCCAGGTACGGTTTCGGGCAGTCGTCCGCCGAGCCGCAGAACACCGTGATCCTCTTTCGCATCCTTCACACTCCCTGGCATGCGTCGTTTTCCGGGATGACGGCCCGAAAAAGCATGTTTCCTGTGCAAAAACAAATCGGGCTGCGAAAACCGCAGTCCGAAAAGAAACCCGGTTCAATCCAGGTTCTTGAAAGGAACGTATTTTTGATTCTGGGAAGGAACGTTTTCTCTCTCCCAGAACATTTCCAGCAGGGTGTTGTACCGATGATGCTCGCGCCACGCGCCATGAGCGCCGCCGGTGGCGTTGTCGATCCGGCATCCGGGCAGGGCGGCGTGGAGCATGCCTGTAATCGAATTGGAAATGGGGCCGTTGTTGGAGCCAAAAGCGCTGTTGTATACGAACAGGCGGCGCAGATGGGTCAGCGACGTCAGGGGGGTGAAATCGCCGATGCTGTTGTTGGCGATGTTCAGGTCCACCAGGCTTTCGCAGCCTGCCAGGGGGGTGATATCGGTGACGTTATTGGAAAACAGCTCCAGGTATTGCAGCTCCTTCAGGGAACCCAGGGGGGTAATATCGGTGAGATTGTTTTTCCCCAGGATCAGTACCTTCAAATGGGGCAGATCATACAGGAAATTCAGGTTATCCACGGCGTTGTGGCCGATGTCCAGCGCTTCCAGATTGCGGCAGAAGCGCAGGATCTGCAAATCCCAGGTGGAATGCAGGGCGCACTGGTTGTTGTGCAGGGTGGAGAAAGCCGTCTGGTCGGTGCGCACTTTATGGGGCGTGCGCTCGGGATGCAGTGGGTTGGTGCAGGGGATCACCATCGTCCAGCCAAATTCCACCTGCGGGCAGGCGGCGGCCAGCATTTCCACCTGGGCGGCGTACACTTCGGTGTTGAACATGTCCAGCTTTTTCAGGTTTGGCAGCTGATTGATGAAGGCCGCCAGGTTGTTAAAGTCGTTTCCCTGGCGGGAAAGGATCAGCCTGTCCAGGTCGATTTCTTCCACGTCTTTATTCACCGTGATGGTCCCGCCCCGTTCTGTGCTGAAGGTAACGGTTTCAGCCGCTTCCGCCAGCGCTGCCGCGCCCAGGCACAGCGCGCATACCACCAGCAGGGAAAGAACGATTTTTTTCATGCAGCTCCTCCTCGTCATGATTCTGTATTCCATTATAACACGTTCTATATAAAATTGCAGTTTCAATGGAAAATTTAACAAATTGCCGCGGGAACACTGCAGGCGGCGAAAAGCCCGCCCCGGACGATGATAAGTCCGGAGCGGGCATTTTCACGAATTATGATGGGCGCGGGTTTCCCCGGCGGTGAAGGTCACAGCACCGTGGCCAAAGACGCGCTGACGCTGCTGAGCCTGTCCGCCTCCACGGTTCCCGCGTAGGTGGTGCTGGAAAAGACGGTGCTTTCCAGGCGCAGGAGGGCGTTGGCGGTACTGAAGCCGGTAAAGTCCGTATCCACGGCGGCCTGCAGATCCGTGTTATCGAAGCCCAGGTCCATCTGCCCCACAGTGATGGCGGTGGCCGTGCTGTTGGACAGATACAGGGCGGTCAGCTTGTCGGCGCTGGCGCCGTCCTCCGTTTTCAGGCTGTTGCGCTTCGCCCGGACGATGGGGAAGTTCGTCGGCGCAAAGGAGAGCAGGGCCTGGGAAACGCCGTCCACCTGCGGGGCCCAGGCGCTGTAGGCGATGAACCGGACATAACCGGCGTCTGTGTTTTGATACAGATGAACGGCGTTATCCTCGGCGGTCAGCGTGCCGGAGAACATGATGGCAAAGTCGCCGCGGAAACGGATGACGCTGTTGTCGTACAGCGCGCCTTCCGCCTGCTTCCAGAACGCGCAGTGCTTCACCGCCACGCTGCCGTTGCCGTACCCGATGCTGACCGTGGCCGGATAGCCGAAGAATTTGCAGTTTTCCACCAGATTGCTGCCGTACACGCCGCAACGGAAGTCCGCGCCGTTGCATTCGCAGTCCCGGTAGGTCACGTCCGCGCACCAGCGGGTGGCCGCCGCGCCCCATTCCTTGCTGAAATGCAGCCGGTCAAACAGCACCTGGCAGCAGCTGTACACGTCGAAGAGGACTGCCTCCACCGCCTCCGTGCCGCTGGGCAGGCAGGCCGCGTTGTTGCCCGCGATGTTCTCAAAGGCGATATTGAAGCCGTACTGCGCCGTGAACAGGCCGTTGTGCCAGGACATGCCGCTGATGTTCTGGGTTTTGACGGCGGTATCGCACACGGTCACGTTGCTGCGCTGGATCAGGATGTTTGCGGGATAGCCCGCGTCTTTCACCAGGACGGTGCCCAGGCGTACCCGGATCGGCGCGGCCAGCTTGTCCACCCGGACGCAGGAAACCGCCGCGGGAATGTCCGCGAACAGATGTAGGGGCTGGATCACGCCCCCGTCGTTGGTCAGGAAGGTCTGCCTGTGGCAGGCGCTGGCGGCATTTCCCTGCTGGGGGCCCAGGCTTTGGCTGCCGGTGACGGTGATCACGCTGTTGGGACAGCCTGCAAACACCGAATCGAAATTCTGGCGCGTCACGCTGCTGACGCTCAGCGTTTCCGGATCGCCGCCGATTTTCAGGATCACCTGGCCCGCGTTCTGCCCGTCCATGAGCAGGGTGCTGCCGCTGAAGTCCACGTCGGTTTCGATAACGGGGCAGGTACTTTCCGTGGCCGATTTCAGGTAGACCGTGCCCCCGTGGCAGATGAGCGGCACGCCGAAGCGCTTGGCCAGCAGCGCGGCAAGCCGTACGGGTACGGTGTCGTCGCTGACGCCGTCGCATTTCGCGCCGAACATCTGGGGCGTGACGCAGCGGTGCACCAGGGCCACGCTTTCCACCCGGTCAATATAGGCTTCCCATTCCGCCGCCGTGCCGTTAAAGCCGTTTTCCCGGGCCAGGGCCAGGCTGCTTTGGGCGTCCATGTCCACGTCCTCAAGGACGAGGGAGTGGTTCTCCAGGGAAGCATGCTTGATGCCCGCGTAGGACGCGGCGTACAGCATATGGGCGGTCATCTCTTTGGTCTCCGCCAGGGCCGCGCTGGTGTTTTCCCACAGGTCCTCCATATTGGCGGCCGCCCGCAGCGCGTCCTGGATGGCGGTGGGGTATTTGTGCTCCGCCTGTTCGCTGATGGGCGGCAGGTCCCCCACGTCCAGGTAAAACAGCTCGCTGTTCCAGGTGGTGGTGTCGCTGCCTGTGATCTCCACCCAGGCCCGGATGCGGCCCGGCAGCGCCGTCATCGTCAGCGGCACCGTGGCCAGCCCGTCCCGGATCTGCAATATTTCGGGCGTGCCGTCCGGCAGAAGCAGCATCAAATGGGCAATCTGGCTGTCGCTGATCTGCGGCAGGAAAAAGCGCAGGGTCTGGCTGTTCTGGTCCGTTTCCTGGCCGATGGAGCAGCTCCGCGGCGCGGGCTGCCTGCCCGAAAATCTGATCGTAATCATCTCATTTCCTCCTTACCGTTTTGCCGCCATTCTATGCCGTTTTCCCGGATAAAAAGAGTCCCTCACAAGGTTTAAAGAGGGGGACGCTGGGCGCTCCGCGCGCCCAGACCCGCGCCAGAGGGTTTCACCCTCTGGACTCCGACAGGCGAAATTACTCCGTTGGGTAGAACAGAGTACATTCGCCAGTCGATTTGGGGGTTACGGAAGTTTGGGGCTTTCCCCGGACGCTTTGCGTCCGGTCAGGCGGCTTTCAGCCGCCGGGCCAGAAGCACAACGTCGAAAGCCTGCCTGTTTCTCTCAAGTATCAGCGGAAACAAAGTCTGCTTTCCCTTTGCAGCAACTTCCGCTAATGCGGGTCCAGGGGCCTGTGGCCCCTGGTTGGAGTCTGAGGCGAACAGCCTCAGCGTTCCCTTTGTTTGCTGTTGCTGCGCCTCACGCCTCCGGGCTTCCCGGCATAGCTTGAAGGAAGAGGGGGGCGAGGGATATGGGGCTGTGGGTGGCGGACGGGGATCGGGGCCTGATGCGGCTTGACCGGGCGGAGCGGCGGCGCGTGGGCCCGCCGGGGGAATCGCTGTGCGCCAGGGGCGGGCGGGTTTGGTGCGCAGGGGCGGGCATGTGCCGCTGCTACGCGGAGCGGACGGGGGAGACCCTGTACGGCATGGCAGCGCCCACGGGGGTCTGCGCCATGTGCGTCCTGGGGGATTCGGTCTGCGCCCTGTCCTCCGACGCGGACAGCGTGACCGCCTTTTCGGCGGAAACGGGGGAGATCCGCTGCTGCGCCCCGGCGGGTGTCTTTCCCCGCGGCCTGTGCCCGCATCCCGGGGGCGGGGCGCTGCTGGTGGCGGGCGGCGCCTCCGGGGAAATGCTGCTGCTGAACGCTTCCCTGGAAAAGCTGAAGGCCTACCGGCTGCCGGGCACGGTGTGCGGCGCGTGCTTTTTCGGCCGGGGCATGGCGGCGCTGTGCGCGGTGGAGCGGGGGGAAACGCTGTGCGCCCGGCTGTACGCCGTCAGCTTTCGGGGCGCGGCGGAGGAAATCTATGGGCTGCCGATGCTGCCCAATTGCCTGTGCGGCCTGCCGGACGGCGGCTGCGTGATGGGCTGCTGCGGGGAAGCCGTGGGGCTGAAGGCAAACAAAAAGGCTGCCTTTCGGCAACCTTTTTCCTGTCCCCTGCGGCTGCGCGCCGCCCGGGGCCGTATGCTGCTGTGCGAAGCCGGGGAAGGCGTGTTTTCCCTTCCTTCCGGGCGCAGGGTATATTCCGGCGAAAATGCCCTGGACGCCCTGCCGGTGTGAACTGTCATAAGGAAACGGGAGGTCAATAGAGGCGAGGCTTCCGTTCGCGGGCGTACATGAGCTCCGTCTTGTAGCCGCTGCGAATGATGAACTGATAAGCGTCGTCCTTCTGCCCCGTGGGGCGCATGACCCGGTAGCGCTTTAGGCGGTAGCAGGAGCTTTCCTGCAATACGGGCAGATCGTCCGCGATCGCCTGGGCCAGGGCCCATGTGCGGCGGGGGTTCAGGGGCCTGTGGCCCCACTCGGAAAGCACGTAAGCGCCGATCTCGCCCGGCGGACAGACAGAAAAGAAAACGATCCGCGTCCTTTCGATCTGCACCCGGTCGATCTCGTACTTTCTCGCCTCCAATACCAAGGGATAAACCTCATAATACAGCATGCTGCGGCGCATGCGCTTTTTATCCATTTCCTCATGCTGACGGCGGCTGCGGTCATACCACAGAATCAGCAGCATGCCCAATGCGGTCGCGCAAAGAAACAGCGTCCACCCGCTCATCCGCATGATCTCCTTTCCGCAAGCTCAGGTGTATTGTATCATCCGCTTTTTGCAAATGCAACACGATATCAGGATTGTTGGCAATTTGTAATAGTTTCGATACCACTCCTTCATCCATGCGGAAATGGAGGAAAAAAACATGACGGAATTGTGATGACAGTGTTGCGGGAAATCTGCTATTCTCCCGGCAAAGGGGAAGCAAAGAGCAAACAGAGTACAGAGTACAGATTGTATAGCGGAAGCACTGTAAACCCAACCAGTTGTATAGTCATTATAAATCTGTACGCTGTACTCTGAACTTTGTACTCTTTTTATTTCCTGTCAAGCTCCCCCTCCACCTTTTCCAGCAGCGGCACGGCGGCGCGGAGGATTTCGGGAACGGTGAGCCGGGGGTCGCGGAACAGGAGGGCGGGCTCCTTCGCGGCGGAGAGGAGCAGCCGCTGATCCGTTTTTTCCAGGGCGGAAAACAGGCGGGCCGGGTCGGGGAGGGCGTTGGGGGCGAACCTGCACACCAGCGCGTTCACCGCGAAATTGACCCGCGCGATGCCGAGCCTGCCGCAGATGCCGCGCAGGTGGGCGATGTCGACCAGGTTCATCACCGGCTCGGGCACGTCGCCGAAGCGGTCGATGAGCTCCTCGATCACGTCCTCCCGGGTTTCCCTGGCCTTGATGAGGGCGATGCGCTTAAACACCTCCATCCGCTGGTTTTCACCCCCCACGTATTCCAGCGGCAGGTAGGCGTCCACCCGCAGGTCCACCCGGGTATCCACCTCGGCGGGCGGCGCCTGGCCTTCGGCGGCCTGGGCCTCCCGCACGGCTTCCTCGATGAGGCGGCAGTACATGTCGTAGCCCACCGCCGCCACCTGGCCGGACTGCTCCGGGCCGAAGATGTTGCCTGCGCCGCGGATCTCCAGGTCGCGCATGGCGATGCGGAAGCCGGAGCCGAAGGCCGTGAATTCCCGGATGGCGGACAGGCGCTTCTGGGCGGTTTCGGAAATCATCTTGTCCGGGCGGACGGTGAAGTAGGCGTAGGCCACCCGGGTGGAGCGGCCCACGCGCCCGCGCAGCTGGTACAGCTGGGACAGGCCGAAGCGGTCGGCGTCGTAGATGACGATGGTGTTGGCGGTGGGCACGTCCAGGCCGTTTTCGATGATGGTGGAGCAGAGCAGCACGTCGAAGCGCCCCTCGTAGAAATCCAGCATCACGTCCTCCAGCAGGCTTTCCTTCATCTGCCCGTGGGCCACGGCGATGCGGGCCTGGGGCACCAGCGCCCGCAGGCGGGAGGCGAAGGCGTCGATATGCTGCACGTGATTATATAGGAAATAAACCTGCCCCTGCCGGTTCAGCTCCCGCATGATGGCGTCGCGGATCACCGCGTCGTTGTAGTCCAGCACGTAGGTCTGCACGGGATAGCGCTCCTCCGGCGGGGTCTGCAGAAGGCTCATGTCCCGCACCCCCACCATGGACATATGCAGCGTGCGGGGGATGGGCGTGGCGGAGAGGGTCAGCACGTCCACGGTTTTTTTCAGGTTCTTGATGGCTTCCTTGTGGGCCACGCCGAAGCGCTGCTCCTCGTCCACAATGAGCAGGCCCAGGTCCTTGAAATGCACGTCCTTGGACAGGAGCCTGTGGGTGCCCACCAGGATATCCACCTTGCCCGCCGAAAGCTTTCCCAGGGTTTCCTTTTGCAGCTTGGGGCTGCGGAACCGGGACAGCACGTCGATGTTCACCGGGAAATCGGCAAAGCGCCTGAGCATGGTGTAGTAGTGCTGCTGGGCCAGGATGGTGGTGGGGGCCAGCAGGGCCACCTGCTTGCCGTCCATGACCGCCTTCATGGCGGCGCGGAGGGCCACCTCCGTTTTGCCGTAGCCCACGTCGCCGCAGATCAGGCGGTCCATGTTGCGGTCCGTCTCCATGTCCCGGCGGATGTCGTCCACGGCCTTTTCCTGGTCGGGGGTCAGCTCGTAAGGGAAGGCGTCCTCGAATTCCCGCTGCCAGGGGGTGTCCGGGCAGAAAGCGTGGCCGGGCATGGCCTGGCGCTCGGCGTACAGGCGCACCAGGTCAAAGGCCAGCTTCTTCAGGCCCGCCTTGACCTTGTTCTTCTTCTTCACCCAGTCGTTGCCGCTCAGGGAGTTCAGCGGCGGCGCGGCGTCCTGCCCGCCGATGAATTTCTGCACCCGGTCGAACTGGTCGGTGGGCACGTAAAGCTTATCGCTACCCTGGTACTGAATCAGCAGGTAATCCCTGTACGTTCCTTCCGTCTGCAGGCGCACGGTGCCCTTGAAAATGCCGATGCCGTGGGCCTCGTGGACGACGTAGTCCCCTTCCTTCAGGTCGGTGAAGGCCTCGATGCGCTCCCCGGCGTTCTGGCGCTTGCGCGCCTTGCGGTAGCCCGCGCCAAAAAGATCGCTGTCGGCGATGACGGCCAGCCTGCAATCGGCCATCGTGAAGCCGTGGGAGAGGGTTTGGGACAGGATCACCGCGTCCCCGGAGCGGGGATGGGGCTTTTCCTCTCCGGTGGGCACAGGGGCTTCCAGGTTTTCCAGGGCGGTTTGCAGCCGGCGGGAGCGGGCCTCGCCCCCCGCCATCAGCAGGGTCAGGAAGCCTTCCTGCTTCCAGGTTTTCAGGTCAGACGCCAAATCCTTGAAGCGGTTCACATATTTCGGCGCGTTCACCCCGGCGAATTTCACGATGCGGGCGGGCTTCATCTCTCCCATGCCCCGCAGGATCTCCATGAGCAGATGCGCGGGCCTGCCCGCCATGGCGGCGGCGGCCTCCTGCCAGGTGTGCAGCAGGGCGATCTGCTCCGGCACAGCCTCCTGCCGCTCCAGGGTCAGCCTGAAATCCTCCTGGAAGCCGGTAACGCGGTCCTCGCACCGGGCCTTTACCCGGTCGGGCTCCTCGATGACAAGGATGGAATTTTCCAGATAATCCCACGCCCAGGCGCAGGGCACGTCCAGCGCCCCCGCCCACAGGGACAGGCTGGGGGCCTGGACCCCCGCTTCCAGCTGGTCCGCGTCCTGGAACAGCCGGGAAACGCCGGTATCGTAGATCTTGGGCCCGGAGGCGTCCGGGATTTCCCCGGCGCTTTCTTCGTCGTCGTTTTCCTCCGGCAGCGGCGGCAGGTCGGGGGAGAGCAGGCTTTTGGGCAGGCGGTTCAGGTGATTTCGCACCAGCGCCCGTATCTCCTTTGCCTTTTCCTTCGGCAGCAGCCATTCCACGGCGGGATAAAACGCCGCTTCCTCCATTGTTTCCAGGCTGCGCTGGCTGATGGGGTCAAAGGCGCGGATGGAGTCCACCTCGTCGTCCCAGAATTCCATGCGGGTGGCCCCGTTTTCCGCCGGGGAAAAGGCATCCACGATGTCGCCGCGCAAGGCGCACTGGCCCCGGCCTTCCACCATGTCCACCCGCTCGTAGCCCATCCTGACCAGCCGGGCGATCAGGTCCTGGGGCTCCATACGGTCCCCGGGCTTCAGCGCCACCGCGTATTCCTCAAAGTCCCGCACCGGCATCATCCGGCACAGCAGCCCGTCCGCGCTGAGGCACAGCGCCTTGATTTCCCCCCGCCGCGCCTTCTGCAGCACGGAAAGCCGCTGGAACGCGCTCTCCCGGCTGGCGGTGCCCCGGGTGAAATTCACGTCCGGGGCGGGCAGCACCGCCGCGCCGCCGCCCAGCCAGGCTGTCAGATCGTCCGCCGCCCGCATGGCCAGGGCGTCGGAAGGCGCGATATAGACGATGGGCCGCTTCGACGCCTCATGCAGCAGCGCGGCATAGAAGGGCCGCTGGCCCTCCGCCATGTCGTAGAGCGCGGCAATCCCGTCAGAGGACGCGCCAAAAGCCTCCCGAAAGGAAGGGGAGGCGGATAAATAGCCCAGAAGATCATTCAGCATGGCGTTTGTTGAAGCGGTTCATCGCCGCGTCGATCCCGTTTTCCGCCCAGCACAGCGCGGCGTCCGCGGCGGTCATGTAGGCGTCGAAGGCGATTTTCCTTTCCTCCTCCGTCTGAAATTTGCTCAGCACCCAGTCCGCCAGCTCCCATTCCGGCGGCGGCGCTCCCATGCCCACCCGCACCCGGGGAAAATCCCCGGAGCCGGTACACTGCACGATATGGCGCAGGCCGTTATGGGTGCCGGGGCCGCCTTTGGCCCGCAGGCGCACCTGGCCGAAGGGCAGGTCGATGTCGTCCACCAGCAGCAGCATGTCCTTAGGTTCGATCTTGTACCAGCTCAGAGCCTCCTGCACCGTAAGGCCCGACAGGTTCATATAGATCTGGGGCTTGATCAGCGCCAGCTTTTCCCCCTTGTAGACCGTTTCCCCCACGGTGCCCCGGAATTTTAGCTTCCTGATGGGCGTGTCCAGCTTCGCCGCGATGATGCTGATCACGTCGTACCCCGCGTTATGCCGGGTGTGTTCATACTTTTCGCCCGGATTGCCCAGGCCTACGATGGCTAACATAGCTTCTCCTGTTGATGTTCTGGTTTTGAGCGCTTGTTTTTTCCCGCGCCGGGGTGCGCGCAAAGCGGAGGGGCCTGTCCTTACGAAAAAAACCCGCCATAAGCGGGTTGTGCAAGGCAAGCAATTAAGCGTTCGCTTTGGCCAAGGCTTTAGCAAGACGCGCCTTTTTGCGGTTGGCGGTATTCTTGTGCATAACGCCCTTGGACACCGCTTTATCAATAGCGGAGGTGGTGGCGCTCAGCTGCGCGCTGGCGGGGGCCACACCCTCATTCAGGGCGACCTGATACTTCTTGATCGCGGTCTTTACGCCGCTCTTCACCATACGATTCCGCAGGTTCTTGGTTTTGCTCACCTTCACGCGCTTAATGGCGGACTTAATATTTGGCAACTTCCTTCACCTCCTCATGGATACTTGCTGATAATCAGCATCGACTATATTACCACAGAAAAAATGAAAACGCAAGTCTTTTTTCTGTCTTTTTCCTTTCTTTTTCCGTCTTTTTTGTTACCATTCAGCTAACGCTGAATGGTACGAATGAAAGCGGAATCAGGATTCCGCTTTCATTCGATCCATCAATTTCCTGTAAAAAGGCATTTTCGCAAGCGAAAACGCTCTTTTTACGGCCGGAAATTGATATAGGAAGCAACATTCTGTTGCCTGCCCGGGGCCTTCCGGCCCGCCCTACGCTGAAAACCGGCCCAAGGGCAGGTTTTCCGGGCGCTTCGGGCCCCGGCGACGTACACGC
>JAFZOG010000124.1 GCA_017550745.1 Clostridia bacterium
GAACACCGGCTGTACCTGCGGCAGGATAACGCGGACCTGCGGCTGACGGAAATCGGCTACAAAGCCGGCCTGGCGTCTGAAGAACGGCTGGAGCGGACGAAGAAAAAGAAAGAGGGAACGGAGGAACTGCTCCGGCAGCTTTCGACCACCCGCTTCGCTCCGGGTGAAAAGCTGAACAGCCTGCTGAAGGAAAAGGGACAGCCGGAGGTAAACGGATCCCTGAATGCGGAGGAACTGCTGAAACGGCCGGAAATCCGGCTGCAGGACCTGACAGAACTCCAGCCTGAGTGGGCGGAGGTTTCTCCTGCGGTAGCGGAACAGGCGGAGATTTCCGTGAAGTATGCCGGCTACCTGGAAAAGGAAGCCCATATGATCAGGCAGGCCCGGCAGATAGAGGAAACCCTGCTGCCGAAGGATATCTGCTATGCGGAGATTGAGCACCTGCGGCTGGAAGCCCGGCAGAAGCTGGACAAGCAGAAGCCGGTATCCCTGGGCGCGGCGGGACGGATTCCCGGCGTGAACCCGGCGGACGTGGCGGTACTGGCAGTATGGCTGCATAAGCAGAATATGAAAAGTGAAGAGTAAAGAATGACGGTAAAATAAGGCTGCCGGACAAATGTCCGGCAGCCTTGCTTTTGTAGTTACCAGTGAAGAGTGAAGAGTTTTCAGTTCGAAACTACGAAAGGAGTTTACTCCTTATCGTAGTTTCGACGAGGAAGCTCAATACCGAACTCGCGGGCGGTGGCTTCCAGAATGTCCAGCGCCTTTTCGATCTGCTCGGGCTTGTGCTCACTGATCACGCAGAAACGCAGTCTGGCCTTGCCCTTGGGAACGGCCGGATACATGGCAGGCGGCACGCTGACGCCCCGCTTTTTCAGCTCGTTGGAGAGCAGCCAGGCATCCTCGTCCTTGCCGACCAGAACCGGCAGAACCGCGGTTTCACCGGCCAGGCAGATGTCCAGGTGACGGCGCCGTGCACTGTCCGCAAAGGCCTTGATGGCGGTGCGGAGATGCTCCATGATTTCTGGATGGCTCCGCAGGGTGCGGATGGCTTCCAGGGAACCGGCTGCCAGCGCGGGAGAAATACCGACGCTGAAGACGAAGCCGGGCATATTGTAGCGCAGGAAGTCGATCAGGCACTTCTTGCCGGCCAGGTAGCCGCCGCAGGTGCCCAGGCCCTTGGACAGGGTACCGTACTTGATATCGATATCATCGCCGTTGAGGCCGAAGTACTCATCCACACCGCCGCCGGTCTTGCCGATAACGCAGGCGCTGTGGGCTTCGTCCACCATGAGGAAACAGCCGTATTCCTTCTTGATCCGTACGAATTCCGGCACAGGAGCGATGTCGCCGTCCATGCTGTATGCGCCTTCGATGACGATCAGAACCTTCTCGTAGTAGGCACGCTGGCTCTTCAGGATGGTTTCCAGGGCAGCGGTGTCACTGTGGGGGAAGGGGCGGGACGTTGCATCAGACAGCTTGCAGCCCTGCTCGATAGAGTTATGGGCCAGGGCGTCGTAGAGGATCAGGTCATTCTTGCCGCAGAAGTTGCCGACGAAGGTTACGTTGGTGGAGTGACCGCCGACGCAGACGATGGCATCTTCGGTATGCTTCCAGTCAGCAATTTCCTTTTCCAGATCCTTATGGATCTGCTTTTCACCGGCCAGCAGGCGGCTGCCGCTGGCGCTGGTGCCGTACTTGTCAATGGCGGCCTTGGCGGCGTCCTTGACTTCCTTGCGGCCGCTCATACCGACGTAGTTGTAGCTGCCGAACTCCAGGACTTCCTTACCGTCAATAATGCCGGTATCCAGCAGGGGAGATTCATGGGCAACGAAGTAGGGGTTGTCTCCCTTGCCGACCAGGGCTTCCTGGCGCTCCAGGAAGTGCTTGTATTCCGGCGTGTCCTCAAAGCGGGTGATGGGTCGGACGGGAACGCGTTCCTTAGGTTTGTCGCTCTCGGCGGGGCCTTCCAGCAGGGCTTCCACCACCTGGGCCATACCGGCCACGGTGGCGCAGGAACCGTATTCTTCCGCGGGAATGGTGATGCCCCACTCCTCTTCGGCCTTCAGCGCGATGGAAAGCACCTGCAGGCTGTCGCCCTGGAGGTCCTCGATGAAGTTGGCGTTATCGGTGATCTCGCTTTCGGAGATTTCCAGCGCTTCCGCGTACATGGTGCGGACCTTCTTCAGGATCTCGTCATGCTTTGCGCTCTTGGTTTCCAGGCGGGCGGCGGCAGCCACTTCGGTGCCGACGTTCTGGCCGTGTAGGTCCAGCTCGCGGTAGGTCAGTTCGCCTTCCGCATACATCCGCTTGAGCTCAATCCGCTTCACCTTGATGCCGCTGACCAGGGGCAGCTTGTTGGGCGTGACGATGGCGCGGTTCAGCTGGGTGTAGATGGGCAGGCGGCGGTTGGCGTCGGCCACCTTCGCGGCCAGCTTATCCAGGTACTGTTCATCGGTGTAGTTTTCACCGACGTTCATGACCAGCACGATGTCTTCGTTGTTGTCCCGGCGGTTGCGGCGCAGGCCGACCACGCAGAACTGATCCACACCGTTGATGGAGGCGAAGGCGTCTTCCATATCATCGGGATAGACGTTCTCGCCGGATTCGTTGATGATAACGTCCTTCAGGCGGCCGCGGATATACAGCCGGCCGGTGGCGTCCAGCTGGGCGATATCGCCGGTGGGCAGCCAGCCGTCATCGACCGTGTCGGGCGGGAGAATCTGGCCGTTGATGACCCGGCCGGAATGGATGCCTGCACCGCGGACCTGCAGTTCACCGGTTTTGCTGCCTTCCTTGTCCGGGACAATCCGGTATTCAGCGGAGGGCAGGGGTTTGCCGACGGAACCGTTCAGCCGGTACTTGAGGGACATCTCCCTTTCGAAACCGTTGATGGCGGTTTCCGTCATGCCGTAGCCGGTGACGGTATAGTAACCCAGGGCATTCAGGGTGCGCAGGGTTTCAGTCGGCGTATGGCTGCCGCCGAAGATGACCACGTCCACCTCGGTGCCGATGAGTTTCTCATTCAGCGCGGCAAAGGCGGACTTTTCTGCCCAGTTAAGGCCGGCTTCAGGAGAAATGGCCTGGCGGGCGAGGGAGAGGGCCTTCAGGGTCTTAAAGGCGCTCTGCTTGGCCTTGTTCTCTTTCTTCAGTCCCTTTTCCACGGAACGAACCAGGCTGTTGCCCACCAGGGGAACCATGATCAGCAGGTTCGGCGGGAAATGGTGGCAGGTGTTCAGGATGGAGTTGGGCGTCCGATCCTGCAGGAACACGTTGGCGGTGCCCATGAACATGGAAAGGATCATGTTGCCCATGAATCCCAGCACATGATGGAAGGGCAGGAAGGCCAGGGTTTTACGCCCGGTGTTCACAGGGTGGATAATCCGGGGATTCACCTTGAAAAGATCATAGGCGTTCAGCGCCTGGGCGCAAATTGCCTTGCTGTTGTAGGCAAAGATGCGGCTGGTGCCGGTGGTGCCGCTGGTGCACATGGCGGTATATTCGCCCCAGACAGGGGTGAAACCGATGGTGCGCGGAGCTTCCCGGATGGTTTTAAAGTCGATCTGGCGGACGTTGCCGGACAGGGCCCTGGGTTTCAGGGAAATAACCTGGCGGCAGTGCGCTTCATCCAGCAGGCCCTGAATGACGTTGTCGGGCGCGGACGCGTCCAGCAGCAGGGCGTTATGACCGGAACGCATGATGCCCCAGTACAGAGACGGCCAGTCGTGGCAGGTGTCCACGGCAACGCCGATCCAGCCTTCTTCAAGATCGAGGGAGTTAAGGCAGGCGGCATAGTCGTCCGCCCGGAGGGTCATTTCCGCATAGGA
>JAFZOG010000125.1 GCA_017550745.1 Clostridia bacterium
TAACGTCGAAAGTTTGCCTGTTTCTCTCAAGCTTCTGCGGAAACAAAGCCAGTTCGTCCTGTCAGGTTGTTTCCGCTATCGGAGTCCAGAGGACGAAGTCCTTTGGTGCAGGTGCACGAGGGCCGCAGAGGCCCTCGCCTCGTCGTTTCGTTACTGACTTAAAGTGCCCATAATATAAAGAACGGCTGAGCCATTACAAGTATATAATATTATTGGTAGAAAATACAGAGGGTTTCCAGAATGTCAAATCCAAATTGATCAAATCCCCTTGTATTTGCCGCCGCGCTGGATTATCATAAAGAATAAACTTTCGTTTGATGGGGGTCGTATTACGTGAACGCCAATTTTGCGGAAACCCTGCGGAAGCTGAGAGAAGAAAAAGGGCTTACGCAGAAGCAGCTGGGAAAGCAGATGTTTGTGAACCATTCCACCATCGCCCGCTGGGAAAACGGCACCCGCCTGCCGGACGCCGCGATGATTTCCCGCCTTGCCAGAAACTTGGGGGCAGACGTCAACACGCTGTTCCAGCTCGTGGGCCGCAGTGAAGACATTCCAAACGTCCTCGTGGTGGACGACAGCAGGGTCATCCTCACCGAAAACCTGGCTGTCCTGGAGGAAGCCATGCCGGACGCCGCAATCACGGGCTTTGTCTGGCCGGGGGAAGCGGTTGAATACGCGAAAATGAACCGAATCGCGCTGGCCTTCCTGGATATTGAACTGGGAACGTCCAGCGGGCTTGATCTATGTAAAAAGCTGCTGGAAGTCAACCCCCTGACAAACATCGTGTTTTTGACCGCTTACGCCGACTATGCCATCAACGCCTGGGGAACCATGGCCTGCGGCTTTCTGCTGAAACCTTTGACCGCGGATGCTGTCAGGGATCAGCTCAAAAGGCTGCGCTATCCGCTTAGGACGGGAGGCGGAGACGAATGAGCGTTTGGGGCAAATCCTTCTATGTCTTCATCGTTGGTGCGGTCGTGCTGCTGAGCCTGATGGGGCTGTGGTTCACCGCCATCCTTCCCGGGATGGAGAAGTGGAGCAAGCGCTTCTTCCAGGGCTATTTTTCCGTTTTTCTGCTGTGCTGCCTTTGCGCCGCTACAGAATTTTCTTTTTATTATTATTCTGTCCAGGGCGCGGCATATTTTTCCTTGATGATTTTGGAATGCCTGCTCCTCTCGCTGCCGTTTCCCATGCTGACGGTTTATCTTGCGCACTGCTGCGGAGAAAACATGCGCTCCGGCTGGCTCCTGCGCGCCGTGGCTGTCCTGATGGCTGTCTATGTTGTCTTGGTGGCGAGCATCGCGTTCATCGAGGGCGTTTACGTTGTCAGGCCGGACGGGTGGCTTGACCGCGGGCGCCTGTACCCGCTGATGCTGCTGCCGCTGGTGGCGATCCTGCTGCTTACTTTCGAGGAAACGATCCGGCAGCGGAAGCGGCTTTCCCGAAAAGCCTTTCTCGGTTTGCTCTTCTCCCTGGTGCCGATGACGGCCGCGCTGATCGCGCAGATGTTCGTCGACGTCTTCCAGATCCTGGACATCTGTTACGTCATCTCCGGCCTGACCATGTACAGCTTCATCCTGTCCGACCAGATTGAGCAGGATCGGCGCCGCCAGCGGGAAATCGCGGATCAGCGCGCCAGCATCATGGTGCTGCAAATGCGGCCCCACTTCATCTACAACACCATGACAAGCGTCTATAGCCTCTGCAATCAGGACCCGCAGCTGGCCCGGCAGGTCATCATGGATTTCACCACCTACCTGCGCAAAAACCTTTCCGCTATTGCCAGCGCCGAGCCGATCCCCTTTACTTCGGAGCTGGAGCACACCCGCGCCTACCTTGCCGTGGAGCAGGCCCTGTATGAGGACAGCCTGTTTGTGGATTACGACACGCCGCACACCGTTTTCCGCATCCCGGCGCTGACATTGCAGCCCTTGGTGGAGAACGCCATCAAGCACGGCCGGGATCCGTATGCCGGGCGGTTCTGCATTACCATCCGCACCCGGAAAACGGATTCCGGCAGCGAGCTCGTGGTGGCGGACAACGGCCGCGGCTTTGTCCCGCCGGAGGACGGCGAGCCGCATATCGGGCTGAACAACATCCGGCAAAGGCTTGATATGATGTGCGGCGGCAGCCTGGCCATCGGGCCCAATGAAGGCGGCGGCACTGTGGTGACGGTGACGATCCCGGACAGCACAGAATAATCAGCTTTTCCCTCGGCAGAACGCTTCCCGGCGTGCCGGGGGTTTTTTGTTCTTTTCAGAATCATGGATTTGACATTCTGGAAACCCCCTTGTATTTGCTTAAATCAATCCTTTATACTTACAGTGAAAAGATGAACCGGCGAACGGGCGGAATAAGAAGGGGGATAGGATCATGTCTGGCCAGGAAAAGAAAGAACAGGAAATCATGAACCAGGAAATGTCCCAGGACGAGATGGAAACTGTGGCGGGCGGGAAGCGAAGAGGTAATTGTATTATAGGGGCTTATATAAACTGTGACGGAGACATCGTCCAAAAGTACGCCCGGCCATTGTACAGGCCGGACGGCACCGTCAACTGCGCCGCCACGGTGGAGGATGGAAGCCATTGCGAAAGAAACGATGCCTGCTATTCGTACAACGACGCGGTCTATATCGGCATGCAGGATTGCTTCAAAGCATGGAAATAAAAGGGGGACAGCAGCATGTCTGACCAGGATAAAGAAAGAACAGGAAATCTTGAAACAGGAAATGTCCGCGGACGAAATGGACACCGTGGCGGGCGGAAGATATTGTAGTTTTGGGGCCCATCAAAGCTGCGGTACTTCCCTCTTAGAAAGTAACGGCAGGCCATTGTACAGGGAAGACGGCACCGTGAACTGCGCGGTCACGGTGGAGGACGGAAGCCATTGCGGTACCAACGACGCCTGTTATAACAGAGAAGTGGTCTACTTTGGCATGATGGATTGCGAAATGGCGTGGAAGCAACGCTCTGTCCCCGATAAAACCGGAATGGTGCAAATGTGGAACCTGCCAAAAGCCTTCCCATGTAAAAGCGATGCTGACAACTTGGCAACGGGTTTTTTACGAAGAAGGGAAGTCGTCCCAAAAGGCTTCCCATCGCAGGGGAAGCTGTCAGGCGCGGAACCAAGCTGGGAAAAGTACAAGAAACTTCGCGCCTGACTGATGAGGTGATCCCCTTGCTTGGCTTCATGAAAGCAACTTTTCTTATATCCTGCTTGGGGTGCACCTCATCCAGATTATCTTAGCCGCGTGGCGGCCTTCATCCATAGCGAGGAAACACACGAAAGCTTTTTGCGATTTACGTTTGACATTCAACAATCATTTTGGAGGAAAACAATCATGATGATTCTCAGTATCATTCTTGGTATTCTTATGATCGTCTCCGGCGCCTGCTGTATGTTCACCCCCCTGACGACGTACCTGTCCACCGGCTACTTCATGTGCGCCATGCTGCTGATCTACGGCATCGCGGGCCTCGTCCACTACTTCATGAAGAAAGGAAAGGCGCTGGAGATCGTGGTGAGCGGCATGGCGATCATCGTGGGCCTGATCTCGCTGTTCATGCCGGGCACCACCCTGGTCTTCAACACCATGATGCTTTACATGACCGCCGCCTGGTTCCTGGTGCAGGGAATCGTTTCCATCGTGCTGGCGTTCCAGCTGAAGAAGACGGATGATCTCTGGTTCGTGGGCCTGATCGCCGGTATCCTCGGCGTGATCATGGGCATCTACTCCTTCCTGCATCCCCAGATGCTCGCCGTGTCCTCGGGCATGCTGATCGGCTTCTTCTTCATCGAGTCCGGCATCAGCCTGATCGTTACGGCCCTTGTCATAGACAGGGCGGACGCCTAAACGCAAACGGATTTGCGGCTGGCTGCGGAACAACCTTCCGTGGCCGCTGCCGTTTTTTCGTTTTCACCCATGGGGCGAAGCATTCGCCCGCATTAAGCGTAAATAACAAAAAGCTTTCGTGTGTTTCTTTGTGGCTGCTTTATCAAAAGGAGATAACCAATGGCCTATTATGTTCTGGCAAAAGGCTTTGCTCTCCGGGGCTGGAAAATGCTTCCCTTCGGCCTGCGCTATCCCAACCCCCGTCTGACGGATTTCTTCGATCAGGAGAACTACAAGGTGGTCTACGCCATGGACGGCCAGCACGACGTGATCGAGGAAAACCTGACGGAAAAGCAGAAGGCCCTGCTCAAACGGCTGATCGATCTGAAAATCGCCCTGCCCGTGGACGGCCCCTCCCATTTAGAGCCGTACCAGGAATACCACAGCTATCCGGCCATGTACAAAAACTCGGCCCACTGGTCCATCACCGGCCAGTGCAATTACAAGTGCCGCCATTGCTTCATGTCCGCGCCGGATTACACGGGCAGCCACCAATCCATGGAGCAGATCAGGCATATCCTGGACCAATTGGAAATCTGCGGCATCCGTTCCCTGTCGCTGACCGGGGGCGAACCGCTGATCCACCCGAATTTTCCCGAAATCCTGGATGAAATCGCCAAGCGGCATATGGAACTGGAAACCATCTATTCCAACGGCGCGCTGGTCAACGAAAAGCTGATGGACGAATTGGAGAAAAGGAAAATACGCACCACCTTCCATATGAGCTTCGACGGCGTGGGCTGGCATGACTGGCTCCGCGGCATGGATGGGGCGGAGGAAGTCGTGGCCCGAGCCTTCAAGCTGGCGAAGGAACGGGGCTATCACACCAGCTCCTCCATGTGCCTGCACCGGCATAATATCGGAACCCTCCGGGAAACCATCCGCTTCCTGGCCGATTTGGGGCTGTATCATCTGAAAATGAACGTGGCCACCCCCACCGGGCGGTGGAAAAGAGAAACCGAGCATTTCATCACCCGCGATGAGGCGTATCAGGCGATTTTAGACTATCTTCCCCAGTACGTGGAGGACGGCATCCCCATGTCTGTCCAGTTCGGCATCCTGATCGATTTCAATAAGGAAGGCAAATACGTGGTCATCCCCGGCGCGAAATACAGCGGCACGGAGGACGCGCCGCGCTCGCTCTCCTGCGGGGCCGTGCGCAACAGCATCTATATCAGCCCCAAGGGGATGGTGCTGCCCTGCATGACCCTGGGCGGCACGGCCATCGAGTCAAAATTCGATAACATGCTGGAAAAACCCCTGAGCGGCATCCTGTCCGATTCCTATTACCGGGATATGTCGTTGTTGAAAATGGGCGCGTGCATCGAGCACAACGAAAAATGCCGCGGCTGTCCATACAGGCTGACCTGCGGGGCGGGCTGCCGCGCCTGCGCCTGCGGCGTGACGGGCACCGATTATCTGGGCGTGGACGAGGAAATCTGCCATTTCTTCAAAGGCGGCTGGTATGATAAGGCCCAGGAAGCGGTGGAAAAGTATAAGGATATTTTTGCGGAAGAAACAACGCAGGGCGAATAAATCGGGAGGATGACGGAGTATGGAGAACAAGAGCGTCTTTCGGAAGGAAGCGCTGGCGCGCATTTCTTCCCCGGAACAGATGGAGGATTATATGCAGGTGGCCAGCCCCAGGCTGTGGATGGTTCTGAGCGCGGTCATCGCGCTGCTGATCGGCTTCGTGGTTTTCGCGTCCACCGCCACCATGGAAAACGTGGCGCGGGTGCAGGCGGAAGTGGCTACGGACACGCTGGAGGACGGAACGAAATACAGCCTGATCGTCTTCGATATCCCCAGGGAGCAGGAAGGCGTGCTGAAAATCGGGATGCCCCTTCGCATCGGCGATAAGGAAGGCCAGATCGCCGTTTTTTACCGTTCCAGCGAAGATAACAAGGCCGGCGGCGTGCTCAACGATTTGAGCGTCCTCCTGCTGGAGGGCTCGTATGACGTGGAGATCGTGACCGAAACCACCACCCCCATCAGCTTTCTGCTGAACTGATTTTTCGCGGAAGGAATGACGAGCGTGAGTGAAGAGCGGAAAACCATCCGGCAGCCACTGAAAACCGGCGTGGCCAAGGTGCCGGTGATCATGCAGATGGAGGCGCTGGAATGCGGCGCGGCCAGCCTGGCCATGATACTGGCATATTATGAAAAATGGATCCCTCTGGAGCAGGTGCGTTTAGACTGCGGCGTCAGCCGGGACGGCTCCAACATGAAAAATGTAGTGAAAGCAGCGCAGTACTATGGCCTGGAGGTACACGGCTATAAATACGACCTGGAACAGCTTAAAAAGAACGCCACCTATCCCTGCATCATCCATTGGAATTTCAATCACTTCGTGGTGCTGGACGGGTTTAAGGGAGACAAAGCGGTGCTCAACGATCCCGCCCGGGGCACGGTGGAAGTTTCCATGGAGGAATTTGACCAGAGCTATACCGGCGTGGTCATGACCTTTTCTCCGGGGGAAAATTTCGTTCCCTCCGGGAAACCCAAGAGCGTATGGGAATTTGCAGCAAAACGGCTGAAGGGCGCCGGGGCCGCCGTGGCTTTCGTGATCCTGACCACGGTGATCACCTATTTATTCGGTATCATCAACCCGGTCATGTCCCGCATTTTCTTTGACCGGCTGCTCACCGGCCGCGCCCCGGACTGGGTGTACCCCGTGCTGTGGGCCATGGCGGCTCTGGCTGTTTTCCAGATCGTCACCAACTGGGCCAAAACGGTCTATTCTCTAAAAATCAACGGCAAAATGGCCATTCAGGGCAATGTGAAGTACATGTGGAAGGTGCTGCGCCTGCCCATGGAATTCTTTTCCCAGCGCATGGCGGGGGATATTATGCAGCGGCAGGATACCAACGCTGCCATCGCCAAAACCCTGGTGGACACGGTGGCTCCCTTGGCGCTAAATACCGTCATGATGCTGTTCTACCTCTTCGTGATGCTGCGCTACAGCGCCGTCATGACCCTGGTGGGCATCGTTTCCCTGCTGCTGAACCTTTTCATCGCCCAGTATCTCTCCCAAAAGCGGGTGAACCTGTCCCGGGTGATGATGCGCGACGCAGGCAAGCTGGCCGCCACCACTATGGCGGGCATCAGCATGACGGAAACCATCAAGGCTTCCGGCGCGGAGGAAGGTTTTTTCCAGAAGTGGAGCGGCTATCAGGCGGCGGTGAGCGCCCAGCAGGCGAATTCAGACGAAACCAACGGGCGAATCGGCCTGTTTCCCCAGTTCATCAGCACGGTTTCCAATTATATGGTGCTGTTCTTAGGCGTACAGATGGCCATGGAAGGGAATTTTACCCTGGGTATGATTTCCACCTTCCAGGGCCTGCTTTCTTCTTTTATGGGCCCGGCCATGACCCTGATCGGGGCGGGCCAGACCATCCAGGAAATGCGCACCCAGATGGAACGGGTGGAAGACGTGATGCAGTACCCCGACGACCCCATCATGCAGACGGAATCGTTAAAAACCGACGGGGAAAGCAGGAAGCTCTCCGGAGAAGTGGAACTCCGGCACGTCACCTTCGGCTATTCCCGTTTGGGCAGGCCCACCGTGACGGACTTTTCCATGCATTTGAAGCCCGGCGCGCGGATCGCCATCGTAGGCCCCAGCGGCTGCGGCAAATCCACGGTGAGCAAGCTGGTGACCGGCCTTTACCAGCCCTGGGAGGGAGAAATCCTGTTTGACGGAAAACCCATTCAGGAGATTCCCCGCAGCGTATTCACCGGCTCCGTCGCCATGGTGGATCAGGAAATCGTTCTGTTTGAGGATACCATAGTCAACAACATCCGCATGTGGGACAATACCATCACCGATGATGAGGTCATCAAAGCCGCAAAAGACGCCCAGATTCATGACGACATCCTCAAACGCCCCGGCGGCTATCAGGCCAAACTCAGCGAAAACGGCAAGGACATGTCCGGCGGTCAGCGGCAGCGGATCGAAATCGCCCGGGTGCTGGCCCAGGAGCCTTCCGTCATCATCATGGACGAGGCCACCAGCGCCCTGGACGCCAAAACGGAATACGAGGTGGTCAAGGCCGTGAAGGAGCGCGGAATCACCTGCATCGTGGTGGCCCACCGGCTGTCCACCATCCGGGACTGCGATGAAATCATCGTTTTGAACCGGGGCGTGATCGTGGAACGCGGAACCCACGACGAGCTGTTTGCCAAGGGCGGGGCGTATGCCCAGCTTGTGACCAGTGAATGAGAAAGCGGGAGGTGAGAAGAATCATGAATCTGTTTGACGAACAAATCAATCAGCGCCAGGAAAACGACCAGCACGTCCTGGAGGATACCTTTTTCCGCATTGCCAGCGTGGTCATGGATAAATGGCAGACGGAAAATATGGCGGACAAGCTGGCCGTCGCCAAGGAAGCGATTGACGAGGTATTGAAATATTATCATCTGCCCACTGTGGACGTTCCGGAGGAAATCAAGGACGCAAACGCGCAGCTTCAGTACGCCCTGCGCCCCTCCGGCCTGATGACCCGGCAGGTGCGCCTGGATGAAAACTGGCAGAACCGCGCATACGGCCCCATGTTAGGCTATATGAAGGATACGGGCGTGGCCGTGGCTCTGGTGCCCGGTTTGATTTTCGGATACTATTACAGGGAGCCGGGAACCGGAAAACGCATCCGGGTGACAAAGAAAACGGCCAAGCTGTTTTCCGACCAAGCGCTGTGCTTCTATCGCCCGCTGCCAATGAAAAAGCTGGGCATTCCCGATCTGCTGGCGTACATGAAAAACAGCATTTCCCACAGCGATTTGATCCTGATCGTGCTGGCGACCCTGGCGGTCACGCTGGTGGGCAAAATCGAACCCCGGGTGTACAGCATCTTAACCGGACCGGTTCTGCAGGAGCGCCGCACGAACCTGATGGGCGGCGTGGTCACCTTCCTGCTGTGCTCCGCTTTTGCCTCCCAAATGCTGGGGATGGTGCGCTCCCTGCTGATGAGCCGGATCAACACCAAAACCACCCAGGCGGTGAAAGCGTCCGTCATGATCCGCATTCTGTCCCTGCCGGTCAGCTTTTTTCGGAAGTATGCATCCGGCGAACTTTCCAGCCGGGCCAACAGCGTCAATTCCCTGTGCGGCATGATCCTGAACAATATATTTTCCATCGGTTTGACCAGCCTCATGTCCCTGCTGTACATCACGGATATTTTCCATTTCGCCCCCGCGCTGGTGTGGCCCTCCATCATCATCATCGTTTCCACGGTGGCGCTGAATTTAGCGGCGGCCCTCCTGCGGATCGGCATTTCCCGGAAAACCATGAAGCTGAGCGCGGAGGATACCGGGATGCGCTACGCGATCCTGAACGGGATGCAGAAGATCAGGCTTTCCGGCTCGGAAAAACGCATCTTTTCCCGGTGGGGAAACCTCTACGCCAAGGAAGCGCAGCTGCAATACAATCCGCCCATGTTCCTGAAAATGAGCGGCGTCTTCACCACCGCCATTTCCCTGCTGGGCACCATCCTGCTGTATTACCTGGCGGTGGAGACGGACGTGGGCCAAAGCCAGTATTACGCCTTCACCGCCGCCTACGGGCGGGTGATGGGCGCTTTCTCGGCCCTGTCCGGCATTCTGGTTTCCGTAGCTTCCATCAAGCCCGTGCTGGAAATGGCGGAGCCCATCCTGAACGCCGAACCCGAAGTGGCGGAGGAGAAAGAGGCGGTCACCAGTGTGACCGGCAACATTGAAATGAACCATGTTTCCTTCCGCTATGACGAAAACGCCCCCTATGTGCTGGACGATCTGAGCCTGAAAATCAGGGCGGGCGAATATGTGGCCATCGTGGGCCGCACGGGCTGCGGCAAATCCACGCTGGTGCGGCTGATCCTGGGCTTTGAAAAGCCGGAGAAAGGCACGATTTTCTATGACCAGCACGATTTGAGCACCATTGACCCCCGTTCCCTGCGCAAGCACATCGGCGTGGTGATGCAGAGCGGCCAGCTTTTCCAGGGGGATATTTTCTCCAATATCACCATCTCCGCGCCGCGGCTCACCCTGAATGAAGCCTGGGAAGCGGCGGAAATGGCGGGATTGGCCCAGGACATCCGGGATATGCCCATGGGGATGCACACCCTGATTTCCGAAGGCCAGGGCGGTATTTCCGGCGGGCAGAAGCAGCGCCTGATGATCGCCCGCGCCATCGCGCCCAAGCCGAAAATTCTGATTTTTGACGAGGCCACTTCCGCCCTGGACAACATGACCCAGAAGCAGGTGTCCGAGGCGCTGGACGCTCTGGAATGCACCCGCATCGTCATTGCCCACCGCCTCAGCACCATCCGCAACTGCGACCGCATCCTGGTCATGGACAAAGGCGCGATCATCGAGCAGGGCAAATATGAAAACCTGATTGCCCAAAACGGCGTCTTTGCCGATCTGGTAGCCAGGCAGCGGCTGGACGCGGGAAACTGATACTTGACAGAAAACCAGCGTTTGACATTCTGGAAACTCCTATTGAACGCGGCAGGGGAATGCGGGTATAATTACAATCATTACCCATTCCTTGCACGGCACACAGAAGAAAGGGGAAAGAAAAGCATGTTTAATCCTCAGGAACAAAATGAACTCATGCAGGCGGACAACAGTATGAGTGTCGATGAATATCTTGCGCAGCTTCACATGGATTATGATCCTGTCTACAGCCTGCTGATGAACTACCAGTGCGCTGTGATGGAAGTGGAAACAAAATTCAATATTCTGAACAACCGGCTTTCCATCCAAGGGGAACACAATCCCATCGAATCCATCAAATCGAGGGTGAAGAGTCTTGACAGCATCATTCGGAAGCTGGAGAAATTGGGCCTGCCGATCACGCTGGAATCGGTGGAGGAAAACTTGCAGGACGTTGCCGGCGTGCGTGTCATCTGTTCTTTTATTGACGATATTTACCGAATTGAAAAATGCTTCCTCGCACAGGAGGATGTAACGCTGGTAAAACGCAAGGATTATATTCAGCATCCGAAACCCAGCGGTTACCGAAGCCTGCACCTGATCGTCAAAACGCCGATCTATACAGAAAACGGGAAAAAAGACATGTTCGTTGAAGTTCAGATGCGGACGATTGCCATGGATTTCTGGGCAAGCCTTGAACATAAGCTGCGGTATAAAAAGAACCTCCATCCGAAAACCGCTGAAGTGTTGGCAAAAGAGCTGGAGGAATGCGCGGAATTAAGCGCAAAGCTGGATGAAAAAATGCTTCAAATTCGGGATCGTATTGCGGAGGATGGAACGGCGTCAGCCGATGCATGACGCGGCCGCTTGCTGTTGTCAAGTATCTTTCTTCGATTCATTTCAAAAACTCGGGGTTTGACATTCTGGAAACCCCCATTGACCGCGGTAGAAAAACCAGTAAAATAATGTGGAAGACATATACAATCGAAAAGGCGGCTTGGCCGGAGCGGCAGCCGCCGGAAGGAATGATGAAATGCAAGCGGCAGAAAAAGAACAACTGCATAAAATGATGGCCCGCATCGAGAGCGGTGAGATCGCGGATCAGAAATGCTGGTCCTTTATCAAGGAACTGAATTCCTATAGTGAGGAGCGCCTGGACAGCGTGGCGCTGCACGACGGGTATCGGAAATACACCTACCGCCAGATGTTCCGCTATTGGGAGAGGTACGCGGAAGCTTTCTCCGCCGTAAACATTACCGGAAACAACGGTTCCCGCGTGGGGCTGATTGGCCCGCAGCAGACGGAGACGATTTTCGCGTTCTACGGCCTGAACATGACGGGCGCTTCCGTGTCCCTTATTTATCATCTTGATCTGTACGATGATAAGCGCATCCGCACCATGATCAAAAGGGAAAAGATCACCGATCTGGTGATTGCCGAGGTGTTTGCTTTTCCGAAGATCATGAAGCGGCTCATGCGTGACCGGGAACTTTTGGGGCTAAGGAACATCATCCTGCTGGAAAGCCCCATGGGCGGCGAATACTCCATTCCCATGCTGGAAACCATGCGCAGGCTGAACGCGCTGATGTTCCGCGAGCTTCCCGGCGGGCTTTTGATGGAAGACCTTTTAAAGGATCATGAGGCGGAACCCATCGTCTACGGAAACGCGGAATTCCCCGATTCCTCCATTGTCCTGCATACGACGGGAACTGTCAGCGGCATTCATAAGCCTGTTCCTATGTCTGACAGGGCGCTGAACTCCTTTGTGGTCTGCGCCATCAAAACCAAGGAAATCTATCCGGATTTCAAGGCCGCGCCGAAGCATATGGTCACCTGCATGGGCATGAATATGTCCTGGGTTTACGGGATGGTGGATATGCTGCACACGCCTCTTGGCCTTGGCATGGAGGTGGTCACCCTGCCCCTGGGCGTCACCAATCCCCATTATGCCGAAGCCATCGAAAAATGCGGCATCAGCATCCTCTTTACCAGCATGGCCATGCTGGATTCCTGGAATAAGAGCATGCCGGATATCAACCTGTCCCAGGTGAAGCTTGTGTTCATGGGGGGCAGCTATGTGTCTCCCGAGTTCAAGAAGAGCTTCAACGATTATCTGCACTCCTGCGGTTCTTCCGCCCGGATCATCAACGGCTACGGCCTGTCCGAGCTGGGCGGGGCCTGCATCGTCGCCCCCTCGGACAGGGAGGACGACGCCATCGGCTTCCCGCTGCCGGGCTTCAAGGTCAAAATCTATTCAGAGGATGAAGAAAAATTCTACGACCTTCAGGACGGGCCGCGCACCGGCGTCCTGCATCTTTCTTCGCCCACCATGAGCACCGGGGTGCTGGATGACACCGTGATCTTTGATCTGGTCAGCATCGATGGGGATTATTATTTCAATTCCAACGATCTTGTGCGGGTCAATGGGGACGGAAGCATGACCTGCATCGGCCGGTCCAACCAGTTCTTTGTCAATAACGCGGGCGTCCGGTTTGACGCGGGCTTGATTCAGAACGCGGTCACCGCCCAGCCGGGTATCGCGGCCTGCGGCATCGCGCCGGAGTTCCACAAGATCCTGCACGACAACGTGCCCATCCTCTATGTGGAAACGAGCAGCAAAGCGGACGAATTGGGCACGCTGCGCAGGGCGCTGATTCAGGTGTTCATCAACGACGGAAAATTGGCGGATACGAATCTGCCCAGCCAATGCGTTCTGGTAGACAGCATCCCCCTGAATTCCGGCGGGAAGGTGGATGCGAGGCGGCTGGCGGCCGCGGGCACGAACGGAAGGCGGTTCAACGTCAATCATGTCAAGCTGGACGGCAAAATCAACGATATCCTTCTCATTCCCGCGCCGAAAGGCGAAGCCGCTACCATGGGCGCCGGCGTGCCGGAGGAATTGGAGGACGATCCTTACAACATCCTGTCCGAGATCTTCGCCGCCATTCCGAAAATCAAAGACGGCGGCGTAAGCAAAATCTTCCGCATTCCGGGCATGCGGGAAATGGTGCTGAAGCTCACCGACTTTGACCTGAACAATATCCCGGGAAGCATGAACAAGCTGGGGCCGAAGCTGTTGAAGCTGTCGATCGATCAGCCTATGTCAACCCTGACGGGAGACTTCAAACTGAGCGACGTGATAGACGTGTTCAAGATGTTCATGCCCATATTCCAGAGCATGGAATTTAACAAGTTCCAGGACATTGAATTCCCCAAGTTCCAGGATGAGGAGATTCCTGTATTCCCGCTGCCCCTGCCTGTCCTGCCGCCCGTGCCTATCCTGCCCCCTGTGCCTGTGCTGCCTCCCTTAGTTCCCTTGTCCTTCTGGGGATGGGGCGGGAAAAAGAGCAGCAGGAAGAAGCAGGATAAAACAAACGCTTCTGACGATGCGAAAAGCGCGGAATAAATACGATGGATACCCCATGACGCTGCTGCGGAAGAATCCGGCAGCGAATGGGGGATCACATACAAGTTTGAAAGGAGAACACAAGATGAGTAAGTCCAAGAAAACGATGCAGTGGCCCATGCCTCTTCTTCCCATGTGGGGATGGTTTGGAGATGTGGACGAGTACAAGGAAAAGTGGGAAGAATTCAAATCCACCGTAGATACTTTCTGGGATCAGATGATCGAAATGCAGAAGACGTCCATGGAAGCCTGGAAAGAACAGTGGGACAAGGCTTTCCCCCAGCTCATGGAAATGCAGGACAATTTCATCGATTCCCTGCCCGACGAACTGGCTACCCCGCCCGGAGTGCCTGCCATCAAGCCAAAGAAGGTCATGGAAAAGGTGAAGGAATTCCAGGAAACGGCCAACAAGCATGCTATGGAGCAGGCGGATGCCCGCATCGATTTCGTCGTGGAGAGCCGGCAGCAGGTCAAGGAAGCGGTGAAGGACGCTGTTGAGAGCATCGAAGAAAAGGTCGAAGAAGTAAAAGAAAAGGTCGAAGAAAAAGTCGAAGAAGTAAAAGAAAAGATCGAAGAAAAAGCCGAAGAAAAGCCGAAGAAAACCGCTGACAAGAACGCGGAAAAAACGGCGGAGGATGAAAAACCGAAGGCTGTGAAAGCGAAAAGCGTGAATAAGAGCGGCGTCAAGACCCCGCGCAGAAAGCGCCCCGCCAAGGCAGCCGCTTCGGACGCCGCTGAAAACGCGGAAAACAAGACGGCGGATACCGCTGCCCCGGAAGAACCCAAGAATGAATGAAAAACCTTAGGCTTTGAAAGGAGATATCAAAATGGGCGACAAAAAGAAAGCGAAGAAGGCTTACATGGCGTTCGCTCCCCTGATGGGATGGCCCGTAGACAAGGACGAGTGGAAAGAGCAGCTGAAGGATTTCAAAGAGAACTTGGAAACCTACTATGAGCAAATGCGGGAAATCCAGGACACGGCCATCGAAGCCCGGAAAGAAGCGTGGAATAAGATCTTCCCCAAGCTCATGGAAATGCAGGATAACTTTGCTTCCTCCCTGCCCGAAAAAATGCCTGTGGGCTCCATGACACCGCAGGAAGTCATGGACAAGGTGAAGGAATACCAGGAAATGGCCAACAAGCATGCCATGGAGCAGGCTGATTCCATGGTCGATTTCTACAAGCAGCGGCAGGAGCAGGTCAAGGAAGCGGTTGCGGATACCGTGGACAGCATCGTAGAAAAACTGGACTGAATCCGGTAACGAACGCGGAATAAAAAAAGGAGCATGATTTGCGGTCAGATGGTTTAAATCCGTTGCTTCAATTCGCCATCAGGGAAATGGACAGGAAATGCAGGGCCCGGGAAGCCGGGTCAGAAGCAAACCATCCAATCCCTGATGGCGTGCAGGAATATCTGGATGTGCCGTTTCAGGGGGTGGGAGGCGTTCCGCTGGCAGTGGACATTTTCCGGGCAAAAAGCCCGGAGCCTCGCCCCCTTCCCGTCGTTGTCATGATTCACGGCGGGGGCCTGGTGGTGGGCACCAGGAAGCTGTCCCGAACTTTTTGTGAAAATCTGGCGGAACGGGGCTTTCTTGTCTTTGCCCCGGAATACCGGAGATTGACGGAAACCGACGTATTCCGGGAGATGGGGGACGTGACGGCAGCCCTATCTTTCGTTTCCGGCAGGCTGGCGGAATACGGCGGCGATCCGGATCGGGTGGCTGTTGTATCCGAAAGCGCCGGGTCTTTTTTGGCTGTCTACGCCGTTGCCGCCATGGGTTCCCCGGTTTTGCGGGCAGCGCTTGGGCTGCGGCCAGCGCCCCTTCGTGTCCGCGCGCTTGCCTGTTTCAGCGGGTTTTTTTATACCGCGCGCAAGGACGCGCCGGGGCTGGTCTATGCTCCGAACCTCTACGGAGAAAAGAGAAAAGACCCATCCCTGATGCAATACATGAACCCGGAGTGTCCCGAGGTGATGGACTGCCTCCCGCCGGTATTTCTGGCCGGAAGCGACGCGGATTTCCTCAATAGCTACACCAAGCGCTACGCGGCGGCGCTGCGCCGGGCGGAGCATCCCTGCGAGTTCATTTACTACACGGACAATAAGGAACTGACCCATGCCTTTCCGGCCTTGAAGCCTGATCTGCCAGAAAGCAGGGATGTGCTGGACAGGCTGGTGAAATGGGTCTTTACGGTCTACGGCTGACCCGGCAGACTTCATTGAAATAACTTCCGTCAAGGAAGCTTTAAGGGTGATTGATGATGAATACTTTTGAAGAGATCAAAGTCCTTCTGCGGCAAAAGAGCGGGAAAAAGCTGGCCGCCATTTCTGTGGCCGCCTTTTTGATCATCACCGCATTGGTGTTTCTTGCCACCTTTAAGCTCTGTGAGAATATCCAGCTGAAGCTGATGGATGAGTATCTCTGGGAGGTTCCGGAAATCATCGACAGCCGCAGGAATGAACTGCTCGTGTGCGGCCGCGTTTACGAAGACGACGTTCTGGCCCGGGTAGAACTCGGGCTGAAGCTTTATGAGGAAGATAAAGCCCTTTCGGACGCGGAAAGGCTGGAACGGGTGCGCGCCGCGGCTTCCGCCGACAGTGTCTCGCTGCTGGACGGGCAGGGAAAACTGCTTTCCACCACCGGCCCTGTGACTCCGGAGGAGGTTTTCAACGCCTGCGTCCGGAACCTTGAGCCGCTCCAGGCCCATTGGGAACTTTACCCCGCCCCCGCGGAAAACGGAACGGAGACGGGAAAAAATGACGGCAGACTTTTTGTTCGGTTTCCCATGGCGGGAAACACGGAGCACAGCCTGGTCTTTGAATTCTCCTGCGGGGCGCTGCTGGAGATGTACAACGCCCTCGACGACTGGACGGACGTGCTTGAACGCATGGTCTCCGGGGGAAACGTCGCCGCTTATGCCAAAACCGGCGACAAGCTGGAGGAATATACCCTGGACGACCTCTCGGACGAAGAGAAGGCGCGGCTCTATGAGGAGCTGACGAAGATATTCGAAAACGGCGGCAGTTTCCGGAGCACAGGGGAGGGAAACGCCAGCAAGCTCATCACCCTGCTGGGCAGGCGTTACCTGGCGGTTCTGATGCATTATCCGCAGGAAGCGCAGGATGATACGGATATCCTGCTGACGCTTGCGCTGAAAAATGTGATCCGAAACGGCTTTTATATCGCCGCCGCCATTTCAGCCATCATCGGCCTGGGCATCGTACTGCTTCTGATTTACGTTTTCCGCCGGCTTTTAAAGGGAAAGCCGGAAAAAGAAGGGGACAAATTCTCCAGCAAACGGGCGATCCGGGCAACATGGCAGGGCATTCTGGTGGTGTTTGCGGTCACCGTTCTCTTTTCCTGCATGCTCCTGCTGCTGGAAAGCCGGACGAATGTCGCCTTTATCACCAAGACCAAGCGGATGCAGCTTGAGTCTGAGATCGACTGGCGCAAAAGCGAGACGAGCGCGATCCAAAGCACCTTTGTGGATGCTTACCGAACCCGGGCGCAAATGCTGGCGGACTTCCTGACAGCGCACCCGGATTACCGGACCCGGGAAGGTCTTTCGGAACTCAGCCGCATGGCGAAGTCCGATTACCTGATGATCTTTGACAGCGCCGGGAAAGAGCTCGTTTCCAGCAACAGCTATACGGGCTTTTCCGTCGGTGCGAACCTCAGCAAGGACTATCAGGCGGTTTTGATGGGTTATCCCTACGCCGTTGTGGGCCCGGCGGCGGATCCCTACACGGGCGCGATGCAGCTTGGCACGGCGATCCTGATGACAGACAGCGCGGGGCAGCCGGACGGATTCCTTCTGGCGGTCTACAGCACCGGGGATCTGAACGCGAGGCTGAAGGAAATCAGCTTGGAAAATACAGTCAGCAGTCAGGCAGTGCGGGAAGGCTATATCGCCGCCGCCATCAGCAACGAGACCGGCCGCTTTATCGCCCACACCGATCCTGAAATGATCGGTCAGAAAGCGTCGGATTATATCGAGGATTACGAGTCCGGCAGCAGCTTTGAGGGATTTGCCGATTACAATGGAGAAAGCATGTGCGTATCCGCGCACGCGGCAGATGGAAAGACGATCCTGTTCATGGTGCCTGAACGCGGGGATTCCTTTGCGCGGGCGATCTTTTCCCCACTGTTCCTGGCCGCGCTGCTGATCCTGGCATTGCTGGATTATCCGGCGTCAAGTTTACTGATGGCAAAGGCCATGGGAGAAGGGAAGGAGAAGCTACAGACGCACACATGGACGAGAAACCCCATGCGGGTCTTCATCGACGGTTATTCCGCTTTCCTGACGCTGTTTGCGCTCTTTGCCCTGATCGCCTCCTACAATGGGTGGTGGACGTCCTTTGACTATGTGTTCAGCGGGGAATGGTCCCACGGCGTCCATCTGTTTTCCGTCTGGATGGCCCTGTTCATCCTGGCTGTCACGTTCTGCTGCCTGCTTATCGTCAGGACAGTGCTGGGCCATTTGGAAAGCCGTCTCAGCCTCCAGGGCAGGACGGTCACCCGGCTGGCGCACAGCCTCATCTCCTACGCCGCCTGCTTCTTCCTGATCTTCTATATCCTCAGCATCTTTGGCGTGAACACCACAGCCCTGGTGGCTTCAGCCGGCATCATTTCCATCGCCGCCGGCATGGGCGCCCAGAGCATGGCCGCTGACTTGCTCGCCGGCTTCTTCATGATGCTGGAGGGCACCGTCCATGTGGGCGATTATGTGGATATCGCGAAAATAAAGGGGCAGGTCACGGATATGGGCATCCGCACCATCACAATCACCGACGCGGCAGGCAATACCGTGACCATCAACAACAGCAAGGCCACGCCCATATGCAACTTGGGCCGGGAAGCGGTAAAGCCGAAGCCGGACAGCAAGCAGGAAAAGGGTTCGATCGGCGATTCGGACGACGATTGATACATCCCATGCTGTACAGATTTGAAAAAAAGGATAATTCGCATGATTGAAGTAAGATTCAAGAAAAAATCAGAGATTTTTGATATCGCGGTCACTGCCGTCGGCGGTGCCGTGTCCGTGGGAACGATGCTCTATGGCGTGTGGCAATTGGGTCTGCATGAAACGTGGCCCGAGCTGGTGCTCAACCTGTTCTACATCGCCTGCCTGGTGATGATGGGCATGTACTTTTTCAAATGCCGCATCACCACGATGCAGTTCAATTACTGGTGTTCTGTGTGCGTGGGCGCCACGGTGCTGCTTCGTGATATCCTTTTTGCGCCACCGCTGGCCTTTTACGCGCTCCGCCTTGCGTGCCTCGCCTTCTCTGTGCTGCTGCTCCTCCTGCTCACTTACTTTTATGCCCGCAAGGACTGGAAAACATACTCAAAGCGCAACCTGTGGATGATTTGCATCATCGATATGGTGATTGCGGCGCTTTACACCTATGACATCCTGATTGAACCCATCAACGAATATACCAACTATCTGCTCACGGAAATCTGGATCCGCCCAACCATCACTTACGGCCTGGTGGCCTGCTTTGTATCGGAAACCGAAAAGAAGAATTAGGGGGTGTTCACCCTGTTTGCGACAGTTCCTAAGCACGAAAAACAAGGAGTATCATCATGGACATTGAGTATCTTCTGCTTTTGCAAAACTTCCGCAATGCGATCAACGACGCGCTGACGCCCTTCCTGGAATCGCTGTCCCTGTACGCGGTCACCTACCTGGTCATCATTCCGGCGCTGATTTACTGGTGCGTCAGCAAACGCGAGGGCCTGTACGCCCTCGCGTCCTATACCTGCACGGTGGCGGTGAACGCGGTGGTGAAGCTGACGGCCTGCATCTACCGCCCCTGGATCCGGGACGCGCGGGTGCTGCCCGCGGGGGACGCCATCACCACAGCCACCGGCTATTCCTTTCCCAGCGGACATACCACCACGGCGGTGCCGATTTACGGCGGGCTTGCGGTGAGCGGCTGGAAGAAGACGCGCTGGCTGTCGGTAGTGTGTATCGTCTGCGCCTTGCTGACCGGTTTTTCCCGGAACTATTTAGGCGTGCATACGCCCCAGGATGTGATCGTTGGGTTTATCGAGGGCCTCCTCGCCCTGGCCGGCATGTTTTACCTGTTCCGATATTTGGAAAAGAACCCGGAAAAGGAAAACTGGTTCCTGCTGGGCGGCATCGCCTTCTGTATCGCGGGCCTCATTTACATCAACGTAAAATCCTATCCCATGGACTACGTGGACGGCAAGCTGCTGGTTGACCCCCAGAAGATGATGAAGGACGCTTTCGGAGACCTGGGCATGTTCATGGCGCTGTGCATCGGCAGGTACATCGAAAAGACCTGGGTCCGCTATGAGCCTGCTGCTTCCGCGAAAACCTTCTGCGTGGGCCTGCTTGGCGCGGTCATCCTGTTCTTCGTGATTCAGCTGCTGGGCGCTCCCATGCAGGCCCTGTTCGGCGCGCACTGGGGCAATCTGGTCTCCCATATGATCAGGATCCTGTTTATCATCGCGCTGTGGCCTGCCGTGATGAAGAAAACCTGCGCATGAGGAAACATGGAAGCAGACCAAGTTTTAGAGATTTGCGGCAAACGCTATCGCCTGATCCGTCTGCTCGGCCGCGGAAAGGGCGGATACTCCTGGCTTGCGGATCGTGACGGCATCCCGGTGGTGGTGAAACAGATCCATCATGAACCATGCCGTATTTATTCCTTCGGCAACAAGATCGAGGCGGAACGGTACGCTTACGTCGGATTGAGCCAAGTCCCTGATATGATTGCTCCACTCTCTCCGAGGGGAACTGAGTGTAGCTGCATGGAAAATAAGAAGAGGAGGATGCTGTAATGTTGAAGGACAAACCTGAGAATCTAACGGAGGACGCTTTGGAATTAGACTTAGGCGCGCTTGAGAACGTGACAGGCGGCACCGGATCAGACGGCGAAAATGCCGGAACGGACGGCACAGTGGTCGCGGCCCTGGATAACGCCATGTTCAGCGTGGACATCGGCGGGCAAACGGTCAACGTCCATATATCCGGAAAGCTGAGAATGAATTACATCCGCTTACTGCCCGGCGACAGGGTACGGGTTGAGGGCAACCGGATCACGTACAGATACAAGTAATCCATGGAATACGCAAAAGCGTCCCTTTCTTAACAGAAAATGGGATTTGACATTCTGGAACCCCCCTGAAAAACGGCTGCATATCGCATTATAGCTGTACCAATTAATTCTTGAACTATCGGGCGAAAGAAAGCTGAAAAAAGTGTGTAGTATCGCTGTCATCCCTTCGGCTACGCTCAGGGCAGGCTCTGAGCACCGCGAAGCGGTGCGTTCGCTTGCGCTCGCCGAAGGCGAGTAGGATCTACCTCGTCCTCTGTTGTTGTTTTACGAAGGAGATTCTTCGTACGCGCCATCCGTATTGGCGCGGCGAAGTCATGACAGAGTGAGTTAGTTGCACTAAATCAAATTCAAGAATAAATTGGGGGATCAATAAAATAAAAGTGCTCAGTTTGCCGCGTCCATGCCGATTAAAAGAAAAAGGAGGTTTTCATGAAAGAAATGTTATCATCGCAACCGCGGCTGAACCGGCGGCCTGATCGGAAGTCTGATGGGCTTATTCGACTGTCCTTTTGGCGCGCTGCCCGGTGATTTCATGGTCATGAAGGCATTGGAGCGAGGTTCACAAGCACGCGGGGACGGTTCTCTGTATCAGTACAGAGTGCCGCCCCCGCGTGCTTGTTATAAAAGATCAGCCCGAACCGCGTCAGGCTGCCCAAAGTATTGCGTCAGTTCACTTTCCTCCCGCAGAAATACACATCCCGCGGCATATTGTAGCTACCGGTTGATGTCAGGCCTTGTAGACTTCTTCACCGTCTACGATGGTGGCGACGAGTTTGGCCTCGGCGACTTTCTCGATGTCGTCGCGCAGGAAGTCGCAGTCATACACGGTCATGTTGGCGATCTTGCCGAACTCGATAGAGCCCAGGCGATGCTCCTGATGCCATGCATGAGCTACATTGATGGTCAGAGCCCGCAGGGACTGTTCGCGGGTGATCGCTTCCTTGATGTTATGCTGCGTTTCCGCTTCAATGCCGAACGACTTTGGAAGAGCGCGGGTTTCCGCCATGTAAATACTGTGCGGGATGCTGAACGAGGGAGAAACCGGGTAGTCCGAATGGAAGACCGCATATGCGCCCGCGTCAAAGAAGGACTTGATTGGGTAAGATTTTTCCGCCAGCTCCTTGCCGACATAAGAGATCTCAATATCATAGAAGCCCGGAATTTCTGCTGTCCACAGCGGAGGAACTGCCGGAACGGAACCGGTTGCGGCCATGCGGCGGATATCTTCGTCTGTGACGAAGTGCAGATGCGCCAGCACGTTGCGCTGGTCCATATCGCCGGTGATCTTTTCCGCGTCCTCGATGCAGCCCAGCATGAAGTGGGTCGCGCCGCCACCCTCGGAGTGGACATGGACGGAGAGACCCTCCGCGTCCGCCGCCGCGATCAGCTCCACCATCTTATCGTGGTCGTTGAAGCGCTCGTTGCCGTGATAGCCCGGCTGGTCCAGGTAATCCTGGTTTTGCCATGCTGTGTGCGCTTCGGTCACGCCGTCCAAAAACGTCTTGACACCGATGACGTGGAAGTATTCGCCGCTGTATTTTGCCCGATCCGCGGCGATGCGGGCCACCTCCGCCTTCGGGTCTTCGGGATTGTCCGGGCACATCAGGTAGGCATAGGTGCGCAGCTTCAGCTTGCCCTCCTGTTCCAGCTCATAGAAAGCCCTGGTCGCGATCGAATTGGTGACCTCCACGCCGGCGTCGGCTACTGCGGTGTAGCCGTTTGCGAGGGCCATGTCCTGCCAGGCGAGCAGATAGTCCTTGGCATTCTCAAGGGTCGTGGGGAGCTTGGGATACAGCTCAAACACGGGCGCTTCACAGATGTAACCGTTCGGCTCACCGCTTTCGTCCACATGCACCAGATCATAGCCCATTCTCTTCGCGTAGGCCGCGTCAATGCCTGCCCATTCCAGCGCCTTGCTGTTGAGCAGCATGGAGTGGCCGCCACCGGTCTGCATGAGCAGTATCTTATCGGCGCAGATCTCGTCCAGGTACGCCTTGGTGACGTATTCGTCATTTTCTACCCAGCCTGAAGCCATATAGAACTCGCGCTGTGGGTTCTTTTTGATGTAGTCCTTGATAATCTCGCGGTATTTCGCATAGTTGGTCATGCCGACCTGCGCGAGGTTCGCCTGCCCGATGGCGCGGTCGCCGGCCAGATAGCTGTGGCAGTGGGATTCAAGGAAGCCGGGATAGATGAAGTTCTCGCCGTAGTCCAACACCTGCGCGTCCGGCCCGGCAATCTGCTTTGCCGTCTCCGCGCCGCCGATATAGGCGAACACGCCGTCCTTGACCAAGGCCGCTTTTGCAAAGGGCCTCTTTTCGTCCATGGTGATGATGTTGCCGAGAATGAGCGTCTGTTTCAAGATATGATTCTCCTTGCATGAAATTTGTCTTTATCATTGTATCGGTTTATCCCTGTGGCGGTCAAGGAGGTTGCCGGAATCTCAACCCCCCTCTTTTAGCTTCCTGCTTGCTTTTGTGACGGCACCGGGTTATCATATAATTAAGATAGGAGGCGGATTGATCCCATGAACACCCTGTTTGCGGAGACATTAAGAAACCTGAGAGCGAAAAAGGGCCTTTCTCAGAATCAGCTTGCAAGCCTGATGTTCGTCAACGATTCCACAATTTCCAAATGGGAAAACGGCATCCATCTGCCGGACGCCGCCATGATTGCCCGTCTTGCCAAGGTTCTGGATGTGGACATCGGCACACTGTTCTCCACCGCGTCCGAGAGCGACGAATCGCCCCAAATCATCATGGTGGAGGACAACAAGCCCATCCTCAACTACAGTCTGCAAATTCTGGAGAAGGTCGTGCCGAACGCTATGATCGCGGGCTTTAACAAGCCGAAGATGGCGGTCGAATACGCGAAGGTGAACCGGGTCGATCTGGCCCTTCTGGATATCGAGCTGGGAACGGCCAGCGGCCTTGACCTCTGTCGAAGTCTGCTTGAAATCAATCCCTGCACCAACGTGGTCTATCTGACAGCCTATCCCGACTATTCACTCGACGCATGGGACACCGGCGCCTGCGGTTTCATGGTTAAACCGCTTACCACGGAAGGCATCCGCAAGCAGCTAAAAATACTGCGCTTTCCTTTTCCGATAGGAGGCTCGGACGCATGAGCCATTGGTCAGAAATCTTTTACTTCTCCATCATCAGCGCTGCTCTGTTGTTAAGTGTGGTTGGATTGTGGTTCACTGCTGTCATGCCCGGAATCGACCGCTGGAGCAAACGCTTTTTTTTGCTCTATTTTATCATTCTGATGATATGCTGTTTTTCCGGCTTCATCGAATTAATCCTCAACCATTATCCCGTTCCATACGTGGCGATATATATCGTGGTATTTTTGGAACTCCTGTCCCTCTCGCTGCCGCTGCCCATGTTGACGGCTTATATGCTGCATGCCTGCGGAGAAAACATACGTTCGAGCAGGCTCCTTCACACCGCGCTTGGTCTGCTGGCCGTCTATTTTGTCGTGCTTGCAAGCGCTCCGTTCAACGGGGTTTTCTCCTATGCCACACCGGATAACCAGGATTATCGGGGCCCCTTGTACGCGCTTCTGCTGCTGCCATTGATCGCGATCCTGCTGCTGAATCTCGCAGGCGCGATACGGCGCCGGGCGCAGATGTCCCATAAGGCCTTCATAAGCTTCGTCATCGCCCAGGTGCCGATGACAGCTGCGCTGCTCGCGATGCTGTTTCTCGATGCCCTGCCGCTCTTTGACATCAGCTACGTCCTCGCCGCGCTCGCTATGTACAGCTTCATCCTGTCCGATCAGATCGAACAGAACCTGCGCCATCAGCGTGAAATCGCCCAGCAGCAGCGGGAGATTGCCCATGAGCGCGCCAGCGTCATGGTGCTGCAGATGCGGCCGCATTTCATCTATAATACCCTGATGAGCATCCACAGCCTATGCAGCCTCGACCCCGAGAAGGCCCAGCAGATCACGATGGATTTCACCAACTATCTGCGGAGAAATTTCACCGCCGTCGCCAGTGACAGCACGATTTCTTTTTCAACGGAACTGGAGCACACCCGTGCCTACCTGGCCGTAGAACAGGCACAGTATGACGATATGCTTGCCGTGGATTGGGATACAACCTTTACCCGTTTCCGCCTGCCGCCGCTGACGCTTCAGCCCATTGTAGAAAACGCCGTCAAACATGGTATGGACCTGGATTCCGACCCGCTGCGCATATCCATCCGGACACGGCACACCGATTTCGGCGCCGAGATCATTGTGGAGGACAACGGCCCCGGTTTTGATCCCTCTGACGGGAGCAAGCCCCATACCACGCTGAATACCATCCGGCAAAGGCTTGAAATGATGTGCGGCGGAAAGATGACGATTGCGCCACGTAAAGAAGGGGGAACGATGGTAACAATGGCGATCCCCGACAATGCCGCAGAGTAACGTGCCCCCGACGGATCATTTCCCGATCGCGCCGGGGTGCCATTGTCTTTGATTCATTTCAGAAAAATTGGGATTTGACATTCTGGAAACCCCCCTTGAAAAACGGCTGCATATCGCATTAAAATAAAAGTGCTCAGTTTGCTGCGTCCATGCCGATTAAAAGAAAAAGGAGGTTTTCATGAAAGAAATGTTATCATCGCAACCGCGGCTGAACCGGCGGCCTGATCGGAAGTCTGATGGGCTTATTCGACTGTCCCCTTGGCGCGCTGCCCGGTGATTTCATGGTCATGAAGGCATTGGAAGGCGGGGCTGGGCTGCTGGCAAAGGCCGGCGAATGCCTGACAGACGGGGAGACATCTCTGAGTCACCAAAGATGCCAACACGTTCTGCATCATCGCTACGGAACGATAAAGTTATGATGAAAGGGGTAAACGTATGAAGAAACTGATTTCCTGCCTGTTGGTCGTCATGATGCTTTTCACCGCCGCAACCTCCTTTGCAGAGGCTATCAAGCCCGTTGAGAAAAGCAACGTGCTGACGAAATTTCTGGATGAAACGGATCTGAATACAAAAGACCTCGCCCTGCAGGTTCAGTCCGGGGACGAGGTTGACGATTTCGTGATCCGTCTTGACGGCGATAACCTCCACCTGGCAACGCGCAAAAACGGAACGGTCAGCGCCCATATTCAGTTCAATTCCACGGGGATGTATCTGGGCGCGGGCGACAGTGTGACGCTGCTGCGCTATGCCACAGTCACCACTGTCCTGCAGGATGCCCTCAAAGCGCTGGACGCGGTGCTGGAAGAGGCCATTGACAGCATCCCCGAGCAGCAGGTTCTCTCGGAAGCGGAGGCCAAGGAAGCCGTCAATCAATTGGCCGCTCTGGCGTCCGCGGCTGCCGCCCAGGAAGAAGCTGACGCCGCTACCCTGAGCTCCGCTGCGATGGCTTTTGCAGACAAGTTTAAGCCGGAATACATTCTGGATGTGAAAGAGGAGTATGGTGTGCTGGCAATCAGCCTGCGCAGCGAAGCCTTCGCCACCGCGCTGGCCGAAGCGGTGGACGAACTCATGTCCAACCCCGCCCTGGCGGAATTGGTGGATCGGCAGGCCGCGGAGAAGGGCGGCAAGACCTTTGCTGAAATTCAGCTGGAATGGCTGGAGAACCGCGAAGCTACCCTGGAAGCCATCCGCACCATCAAGAGCGCTGAAGCGATCGATGAAAACGGCCACTGGGTGTCCCACTTCCAGATTGGCGAGGAAAACTCCGCGGTAAAGATTCTGGTCTGCGATATGGATTCCTGGATCGATGCGGCGAACAGCGAGTTTGAAACCATCGTCTGCCTGGGATTCCAGAACGAGGAACCCCTTATGGTATATGAATTTGCGGTGAACCCCTATCAGTACTGGGAAAAGCTGACCGCCGGAGATTCCTTTGCGGAGATCAACTGCGAAATCCAGAACAACCGTCTCAGCAGCGGGAAAGTCATCACCGTGCTGGAAGGCAAGGAAGAACTGCGGGCGGACTTTGGCCCGGATTATCTGTATATCAAGGGACCGAAGGGCGGCATCAGCACCTCCGTTCGGGAAACCTGGACGGGCAAAATCCGCTACGAACTGGTAGCTGAAAACGTCAAAGGTGAGGAAGCCTCCGTCATCGTTGATTTCTATCAGGAGGATGACAGCCTCATCAGTGAACTGTATACCAATAAATCTGACCGGACGGTGATGTTCAAGATCAGCCGGATTGACAAGGCGAACATCGAAGACCTGAGCGCTTCTGAAAAGATCACTGAGATCACCGTTGAGGACATCAACGCCCTTCTGAACGGCCTTCTGAAGCTGGTAGCGCCGGCGAAGACGGCTGCCCCCGAAGCAGGCAAATAATGAAGCAATAACCTTTTCCCCCGGATCTTCGTTTTCTGACGAAGGTTCGGGGGAATTTTGGAATCCGGGCGCTTTCTCAAATCGTGGAAGGAGGAGATTGAACATGAAATCTGGTATCCTGAAAATGGCCCTGGCGTTGGCGCTGACAGCGGCGTTACTATTGTCCGCTTCCGCCTTTGCCGAGGAGACTGATGAATATACCTTGGACCGCGTTGTGGTACTGAGCCGCCACAATATCCGCTCCCCGCTGTCTGGCAGCGGTTCGCTGCTGGGTGACATCACGCCGCATGAATGGTTTGAATGGACAAGCAATCCCAGCGAGCTTTCGCTGCGCGGCGCAATGCTGGAAACCTTGATGGGTCAGTATTTCCGGCTGTGGATGGAGAGCGAGGGCCTGTTCTCTGAGAACTATCAGCCCGAGGATGGCACGGTGCGGTTCTATGCCAACGCGAAGCAGCGCACGCTGGCCACGGCCCGTTATTTCTCCGCGGGGCTGCTGCCCGTGGCGGTCGTGCCGATCGAGAGCCATGCGGATTACGACACCATGGATCCGACCTTCAATCCCGTGCTGACGTTCCTCACCGACGAATACGCCCAGGACATTGTCGCTCAGATCGCCGAACAGGGCGGCATCGCCGGACTGGAAGGAATCCATGCCGGACTGCTGGATGCCATTGAACTGCTGATGGACGTGACCGACATGGAGGAAAGCGAAGCCTACCGGTCGGGTCAGTTCGGCAATCTGTTGGAAGACGGGACTACAATCAAACTGGAAGTTGGCAAGGAACCGGGCATGACCGGCCCGATCAAGACCGCAACATCGGTGGCGGACGCCCTCACCTTCCAGTTCTATGAGATGGCCGACGACAACGCGGCCGCCTTCGGCCACGATTTGACCCGGGAGGACTGGCTGAAGATTCACAGCATCGTGGATACCTATACCGAGATGCTGTTTGAAGCGCCGTTGGTTTCCGTGAACCTGGCGCATCCGCTGCTCCAGGAGATTTACTCCGAGCTGACGGCGGAGGGCCGGAAGTTCAGCTTCCTGTGCGGCCATGATTCCAACGTTGCCAGCGTACTGTCCGCCCTGGGCGTGGAGGAATACGAGCTGCCAGACACTGTGGAGCCTAAGACGCCCATCGGCGTGAAGCTGGTGTTTGAAATCTGGTCTTCTAAGGACGGCGCGTCTTACGCCAAAGTGCGCCTGGTTTACCAGAGCACCGAACAGCTGCGCGGGATCATTCCGCTTTCCCTGGACAATCCCCCTGTGTCCTTTGATATTGATCTTCCCGGCCTGGGGAGGAACGCGGACGCCTATTACCGCCTGGACGACGTGCTGGAGTGTTTCCAGAACGCCATCGACGCCTATGACGCGCTGATTGAAACGTATGGCAGCGAGGAAGCCGAAATGGGCGACGCCGCGTAAAGTCTTGCATGAACATAATTGGAGGACGCTATAAATTATTAAAGGTAACTATTCAGTCGAGACGCTTTAAAGTGTGAAATTGCTTTGTCATCCCGACCGAAGTGGAGCGAGAGCGGAACGGAGTGGAGGGATCTGGTGAAAAATGGGACCACCAAAGCTATCAGATCCCTCGACTCCGCTTCGCTTCGCTCGGGATGACAATGTATCTTTCGTGCTTTAAAGCAACACGACTGAACAGTTA
>JAFZOG010000126.1 GCA_017550745.1 Clostridia bacterium
CCTGCCTCAGCGTTTCTTCCGCTACGGATGGCGCGGATGTGGGTAAGACGTTCACGCTCACCACAGATCAGAACGGCGTGGCGGAAAGCGGCTGGCTGAACTATGGCAGGTACAGGATCGAAGAAACCTCTGTGCCGGAGCATTATGTGGATGCGCATTTCTCCGTGGAGGTTGCGATCACCGAGCATCAGAAAACCTATACCGTTGACGTGGAGAACGAACCGACCCAGGGCAAAATCCAAATCACCAAAACGGATAAGCTGGACGGAAAGCCGATCTCCGGCGTGGTGTTCGATATTTACCAGGGCAGCACGAAGGTCAGCAGCATGACGACCAACGAGCAAGGAATCGCCGTGTCTGGATCGCTGCCGAAGGGCCAGTACACGGTAAAGGAGAAGGGCAACCCGGAAGGCTATACTGGTGCGCTCGTGTCTTTGGATTGTGAAGTCCAGCCTGATGGCATCACAAAGCTCACCGCCGAGAACACACCTATCCAATTCCGGGTGAAGATCATAAAAAAGGATGGGCTGACAAAACAGCCGCTGGCGGGCGCTGTGTTTACCATCACCCGCGTATCCGGCCTGCCCTCCCACAATGGAGAAGGGAATGGAGCAGTAGTCGCCACCCTTACGACCAACGCTAACGGTGAGGCCGCGTCCGGGCTGCTCACCTGGGGCAAGTATGAGATCACGGAAACCGTGTTTCCGGCCCACTATGTGAAAACACCTTTCTCAATCACTATCACAGGCACCGAGAATAACAGGGTGTATGAGCTCACGGCTGAGAATGAACCCACCAAAGGCAAAATCCAAATCACAAAAACGGATAAGCTGGACGGTCAGCCCATTGCTGGAGTTGTCTTTGATATTTACCAGGGCGAAACGAAGGTTGGCAGCATGACCACCAATGAACAGGGCGTCGCTGTTTCTGATCCGCTGCCCAAGGGCCAGTACACGGTCAAGGAAAAAGCGAACCCGGAAGGGTATGTTACCGATCTCATTTCCATTGACTGTGAAGTGACATCAGATAACACTACCAAGCTGACCGCCGATAATACGCCGATCCAGTTTCGGGTAAAGATCATCAAGAAAGATGGATTAACGAAGGAGCCTCTTCCCGGCGCGGAGTTCACGATCACCCGTATTTCCGGCTTGCCTTCTCATAACGGAGCGGGAAATGGAGAAGTCGTTGCCACTCTGACTACGGGTGCCAAGGGTGAAGCTGTTTCTGATCTGCTCACCTGGGGTGTATATGAGGTCAAGGAAACGAACTATCCTGCCCATTATGTGCAGAATCCCTTTTCTGTGAATGTCACAGGCACCGAGAATAACAAGGTGTATGAGATCATGGCAGAGAACGAGCCGACCAAGGGCAAAATCCAGATCACGAAAACGGATAAGCTGGACGGTCAGCCCATCGCCGGCGTGGTATTCGACATATACCAGGGTGAAACCAAGGTTGGCAGCATGACCACGGATGAAAAGGGCGTCGCTGTTTCTGATCCGCTGCCCAAGGGCCAGTACACAGTGAAGGAACGAGCGAACCCGGAAGGCTATGTGGCCGATCTGGTATCGCTGGAATGCGAAGTAAAATCGGATGAAACAACGAAGCTGACCGCTGACAATACCCCGATCCGCTTTCATATGAAAATCGTGAAAACGGACAGCCTGACGAAAATGCCGCTGGCGGGCGCTGTTTTTACCATCACCAGGATCAGCGGGCTGCCCTCCCACAATGGGGCTGGCAACGGAGAAGTGGTCGCCACGCTCACCACGAATGAGAAGGGCGAGGCCATTTCCGATCTCCTGACCTGGGGCCAATATGAAGTCACTGAAACCACGGTGCCGGAGCATTATGTGGATAACGGCTTCACGATCACGGTGGCGGGCACGGAGAATAACAAAATCTATGCCATCGCCTGTGAAAACGAACCCACAAAAGGCTGGATCAGGCTGGTGAAAACGGACAGCCTGGACGGTCATCCCATCGCCGGAGTGCAGTTTGACATTTATCAGGCCGGAGAGATCGTCGGCACCATGACCACGGACGCGGACGGCGTGGCGGTATCGGAGCCGTTGCACAAGGGGAAATACACGGTCAAAGAGCATGAGAATCCCACCGGCTACACCGCCGAGCTTGTCAGCCTGGATTGCGAGGTTTATTCCGATCAGACCACGAACCTGACCGTCTCCAATACCCCGATCCAGTTCCGGGTGAAGATCGAAAAGACGGATCAGCTGACCAAGGAGCCGCTGGCAGGCGCGGAGTTTACGATCACAAGAAAATCCGGCTTGCCCTCCCATGAAGGGGAAAACGACGGTGAAGTGGTCGCCGTGCTGGTAACGGACAGCAACGGCGAGGCTGTTTCCGATCTCCTGACCTGGGGCATGTACGAAGTAAAGGAAAGCAAGGTGCCCGTGCATTTTGTGGACAATCATTTCAGCACCACGATTACCGGCAGCGAGGATAACAAAACCTACACGATTACTTGTGAGAACGAGCCGACCAAAGGCTATATCAAGATCGTAAAGACGGACAAGCTGGACCGTACCCCCATCGAGGGCGTCCAATTTGATATTTACGAAAACGACGCCTACGGTTCCGGCCTGGTAGCCACCATGACCACCGATAAAAACGGCGTGGCGGTATCGCCTGCCCTGCGAAAAGGCATCTACATCGTGAAGGAACACGCTGATCCTACCGGCTATGTAACCGATCTTGTGTCGCTGGATTGCGTCGTAAAGTCCGATGAAACCACCAATCTGAGCTGCACCAATACGCCGATCCAGGGCAAAATCCGTATCATCAAAACGGATGAGCTGACTGGTGAGGCGCTGGCGGGCGCAGAGTTCACTATCACCCGCATTTCCGGCCTGCCCTCCCATAAGGGCAGCAATGAAGGTGAAGTGGTGGCTGTGATTGTCACGGACGCGGACGGCATCGCCGTTTCACCGCTGCTCACTTGGGGCGTGTACCGTGTGGAAGAAACCGGCGTCCCGCTGCATTATGTGGACAATCATTTCAGCGCCGAAGTGACCATCGACATGGAAGATCTGCTGACCTACGATGTACCATGCGAGAATGAACCCACAAAGGGCTGGATTCGCCTGACAAAAACCGACAGGAAAAACGGCAATCCCATTTCCGGCGTACAGTTCGATATTTACTATAACGATCAGTATGGCGAGGGCCTTGCTACCACGATGGTAACAGATGAAAACGGCGTCGCCATGTCAGAACCCATCCGCAAGGGCCGGTATATCGTCAAGGAGCATGGTGAAACGGCGGGGTATGTCTTTGAGGAAGTCACGCTGAACTGTACCGTGAAATCGGACGAGATTACCGATCTTTCCGCCACCAATCAGCCCGTACAGGTGCGCCTGACGCTGTATAAGCGGGATGCTGACGAATACGCCGGTGATCCTGCGGACGCTCCCCTGACCAGGGGCGACGGCATCCTGACCGGTGCGGTGTTCCAGGTGTTAGCCGGTGAGAATATCACGGACAGGCAGGGCAATATCCTGTATGAAAAAGGCGCTGTGGTCGTGGAAAGCCTGAAAACGGCAGGTGAGGACGCTTCTGTGACCACGGAAGAACTCTGGCCCGGCGTGTATGAGATCGTGGAGCTGACGCCGCCTACCGGCTATCAGCCCACGGACAAGCATATCCTCGTGGATGCCACCAGCGCGGCGCAACAGTCCCAGGAAGCAGTCATTACCTATGATGGCGTTGTCTGCAACGAAATCCTTTATGGCTGCTATGTCTTTGTGAAATTCACGGGCGACAATGAAATCCATGACGACGCGGGCCTGATCGAAATGCCGGAACCGGGCGCTGTGTTCCAGGTCTATCTGAAAAAAGCAGGTTCCTTTGATGCTGCCCGCGCTTTCGAGCGTGACACCATCACCACGGATGAAAACGGCAAAAGCCCAAACGAAGCTCCTGCCCTATGGCATCTATACCGTCCGGCAGACCAAGGCCAAGGAAGGATATGCTGTCAAAGCGCCTTTTGATATTTTCATTCGCGGCACCGAAGAAGTGGACAACCCGCCGACCATGATCCTGAACAACGAGGCTATCCGTTATCGCCTGAAATTCATCAAGGTGGATTCCGAAACGGGCAAGACGATCACCCTGGCGAATACGGCTTTCAAGCTGAAAGATGCCAATGGCGTATATGTCACGCAGACCGTCCATTATCCCCGGACGCAGGTGATCGACACCTTCAAAACGGATGCGGACGGCACGGTGACGCTGCCGGAGACCGTGCGTTATGGCCTGTATTTCATTGAGGAGTTCCAGGCTCCCGAAGGGTATCTCATCCAGACGAAGGAGCTGGCGGTATTCGTGGGCGACGAAAACATGAACCAGCCCGGCGAAGCGTATCTCCTGGAATTTGAGATTGAGAATACGCCGGTAAAAGGACAGATCAGGCTGGAGAAAACCGGCTTGCAGCTGACCGGTATTAAGGAAAAGGAAGATCGTTACGGCAACACCGTCATGCAGCCCATCTATGAGGAAAAGCGGCTGGCGGGCGCTGTGTTTGAGGTTCACGCTACCGAAACGATCACCGGGAAGGACGGAACGGTTTGGTATGAGCAGGATGCTTTGGTGGATACCATCACCACCACAGCGGACGGCCCCGACGTGTCCAAGACGCTGCCCCTGGGCCGGTATTACCTGGTGGAAGTCTCCGCGCCTGACGGGTATTCCTTTGATGATCGTCATTATGAAGCTGATCTGATCTATGCCGACGATCATACGACCCTGGTGGAAACCGAGGTCACGGCGGGCAACGATTATTTACCTGCTGAACTCTCTCTGACGAAAGAGAAGGAAGTATTGCAGATCGTTCAGGAAGGTGACGCCATTCGGCAGATCATCACCACCGGCCCCGGTGAAGGATTCACCTTCGGCCTGTATAACGACACTGATATTCATTATGACGGCGGCACGCTGATGGCCGACAGCCTCCTGGCGGTGGGCGTGACAGACGCGGAAGGAAAGCTGACCTTCTCTGGAAATCTCCCGCATGGTCGGTATTTCATCAAGGAGCTTTCCGCGCCTGTTGGCTGGAAGATCAATACGGAACGGTTTACCGTCACCCTCGATCCTGCCGCTGCCGACGAAGATCATGTGATCCGCGTCACGCTGCCGGAAAAAGTGCATGATGAATTGATCTGGTATCCCATCACCCTGACCAAGCTGGATATTACCGGCGAAAAGACGCTGCCCGGCGCGCTGATCGAAGTCAGCAACGAAAAGGGCGAAGTGATCTATCGGGCTTATACCGATAAAAACGGACAAATCCCCAACATTCCCGTCACCCCCGGCACCTACACCTTCCGGGAAATCCTGGCTCCCAGCGGCTACGCGCTCAATGAAGCTGTCATGACCTTTACGGTGGATCAGGACGGCGGCATTACCGGCGACACCACGATCTGGGACGATTACACCCGCGTTCTGCTGCAAAAGCAGGATGAAAACGGCCTGCCCCTGGCGGGCGTGGAGTTTGCCCTGACCAAGAGCAACGGCACGGTGCTGATGCGGAAAACGTCGGACGCGGACGGCAGGATCGCCTTTGAGAAAATCCCCTACGGTGAATACACCATCACGGAAACCAAGGCGTTGGCTGGCTATCAGCGGCATGACGTGAGCATCTGGCTGTCCGTGGACGGCACCTTCGTCAATCAGACGGAACCTCTGGAAACCATCATCAATCATCCCATCATCGTGAAGCTGAAAAAGGTGGATCAGGATGGAAAACCCCTGCCCGGCGCGGAATACGCCCTCATCAACGAGTTTGGCGAGCAGATGATGACCGCCGTTTCGGATGCGGAAGGGATACTGACCTTCTATAAAGTGCCCTATGGGAAATACACCGTAAAGGAGCTGTATGCCCCGGACGGCTACCTGCTCAGCAAGGACACGCCCGAAATCGTGATCGACGATTGCTGGCAGAACAGCGACAGCCCCGTGCTGACGCTGACCAACCATCTGAAGCGCCTGCGGTACATCAAGGTGGACACCAGCGGGAGATACTTGCCCGGCGTGGAGTTCAGCCTTATCAATGCCAGCAACGGCGAAGTGACGGAGGTCGTGACCAGCAACGAAAAGGGCGAGTTCATCTTTACCCAATTCGATTACGGTTTCTGGCTGATCCGAGAAACGAAGGTGCCGGACGACTTCAATCAGATGAAGGACATCACGTTCTCCGTGGACGCTTCCTGGGTGGAGCCCGCGCCGTTCACTTGCGTTAATATCCCCAATCACTATGAGTTTGTGAAAACGGATAGCGAGGGCAATCCCATGGCGGGCGTAACCTTCACCCTGGAGGATCAGGAGGGCAACATCCTCCGTGATCTGGTATCCGGCGAGGATGGCATTGTCCATGTGGACGGCCTGACGCCCGGCACCTACATCATCCGGGAGATCGAAACCCTGGAGGGCTACACCGTTTCCGGCGAAACCATCGAAGTGGTGATCGACGAACACTATATCGTCCCCGATGAAATGTACGTCCTGGTGAACTATCCCGACATCCAGACTGGCGTGGATTTTGAGATCACGCCTTGGATGTACGCTGGCGGCGCTGCCATGCTGGCAGGGCTGATCCTGCTGCTGGCAGTCCTGTTCCGCAGGCTGAAAAAGTGACCCGCGACATCCTTAACGATCCGGGAAAGGGGTGCTATGCTTGACATGAAAGCAAGGATTGGAGGTGTAATCATGTTCCTGCTCAAGCTCCCCTTCCGGGTCGCCGCCCTGCCGGTTGTCCTGGCGTTGGCCCTGGTTCAATTCATTACGGCCCTGATTACCGGCCTTTCCTCCATCGTCACCAACCTGATTGGCACCCTGGGGATTGCCACCGCCGCCTGCATCTGGATGTTCCGTCTCGGCACGGACACCGACGCCTATTGGATGCTTGCCCTGGGTATCTTCTTCATCGTGCTGCCCCATGTGGCGAGTTGGATCGTCAGCAAAGCCGCTGACGCCTGTACCCGGTTGATCGCTTTCATCGTTCCATAATCGTTTATCCTTATTTCAGCGCCATCGGCAAAAAAACTGATGGCGCTATTTCTTTGCCCGAAAGGAGGCTGAAAATGAATGTACTCTTAGTTGAACCGATGCGGGAACCCCGCGCCGTCCAGATCGAAAGCGGTTTGGAATCGCTGCAAAAAGCGGTTGGAGAAAGCATCGAGGCCATATATCCCTTTGACGATCCCGTGGCTTTAATCACCAACGGCGAAGGGAAAATCGACAGCCTGCCGCTGAACCGCGCCCTGCGGGATGAAGCCGGTGAAATCTATGACGTTATGGCAGGACAGTTCTTGGTGGTTGGCCTGGGGAAAGAGAATTTCAGCGATCTGCCGCCTGACATGATGGAGAAATACAAAAAGCATTTCAAGAATCCTGAAATGTTCCTTCGCCTTGGCGGAAGGATCGTTGCCGTGAAATGTCCCGTTCATGAGGAAAGGAAAAGAAAACCGGCAGTTAGGCCCCTGACAAACGATGCGCGATAAGACGAATACCTTTATCTGCATTCATTTTCAACTTCTGCCCAACTTGGGGAGAAGTTGATTTGCATGAAAGGGGGGATTACAAATGCAGGAGGAGGTTGAGCAGAAAACAGTCACCCTCATCATCAACAGTACCAAGTTTTCCGGGCGGGTGCTGAAAAGCGCCGTTGAGAAATATATGCAGCATCGCAGGAACAAGCATAATGAGCATAAGGCGGAAAAGGCGAAGTCCGACGTAGTTTCCCACGGGAAAATGAGCGTTAAGGAATTGAACGCCCAAGGCCAGGGCATGACCAGCTTTGAGATGGAAAAGGACGACGGCATCCGGCAGTTTGAACGGATCGCCCGGAAATACGGCGTGGACTATGCTGTGCGAAAAACCAAGGATACGCCGCCCAAATACATTGTCTTTTTCAAATCGAAGGATCAGGACAGCATGGAAAGCGCCTTTAGGGAATTTACCGCAAAGAAGGTGCGGCAGAAGGGCCGTGTTCCTTTCCGTAAGCAGCTTGCCAAGGTCATGCCCTTCATTGGCAGTCGGAAAGCGCCGGAAAAGAACAAGAATCAGGAGCGCAGCCGTTGAAGATCAAAAAACTGCTGATCCTGAACATTCCGTATGTATTCATTGGTCTGTACGCCACAAAGCTGTGCCAGGGCTGGCGGCTGGCCGAAGGGCTGGACGCCTCCCAGAAATTCCTGCATTACATGGCAGGGCTGGGGCTGGCTATGGAATCGCCGCTGCCCAGCTTTCATCCGGCTGATCTGCTTTTCGGCGCGTTTGTCGGCGCGGCGCTGCGGCTCGCGGTGTATATCAGAGGAAAGAACGCCAAGAAATTCCGAAAGAATACGGAATACGGCTCCGCCCGCTGGGGAACGCATGAGGATATTGCGCCGTTCATCGACCCTGTTTTCCGAAACAACATCATCCTAACGCAGACCGAGCGCCTGATGATGTCAAACCGCCCCAAGAATCCCGCCCATGCCCGGAACAAAAACGTGCTGGTCATCGGCGGCAGCGGCAGCGGTAAAACGCGATTCTTTGTCAAAGCGAATCTCCTCCAGGCGCACTCCAGCTATATATTGACCGATCCCAAGGGCGACCTCGTTTCCCAAACGGGCGCTTTTCTCCAGCGGAAGGGCTATCGCATCAAAATCCTGAACACCATCAATTTCAGCAAATCCATGCACTATAACCCCATGGCCTACGTTCACAGCGAAAAGGATATTCTGAAGCTGGTCACGACCCTTATCACCAATACCAAAGGCGAAGGCAAGGGCGGCGACCCCTTCTGGGAAAAGGCCGAAACGCTGCTGCTCACGGCCCTGATCGGCTATATCCATTATCACATGCTGGAAGAAGAACAGAACTTTTCCATCCTGTTGGATATGCTGAACGCCATGGAAGTGCGGGAGGACGATGAAAACTTCAAAAACGGGATCGACCTGCTGTTTGACGAATTGGAGGCGGAAAGCCCGGACGACTTCGCTTTGCGGCAATATAAGCGTTACAAATTAGCCGCGGGCAAGACGGCGAAAAGTATCCTTATCAGCGTCGGTGCGCGGCTTTCCTGCTTCGATATACAGGAGCTGCGGGAGCTGACCGCCTATGACGAGCTGGAACTGGACACCCTGGGCGACAGCAAAACGGTGCTGTATATCATCATGTCCGATACCGACAGCACCTTCAATTTCCTGATCTCCATGTGCTATACGCAAATGTTTAATCTTTTATGTGAAAAAGCCGACGACGTGTACGGCGGCAGGCTGCCGGTCCATGTGCGCTGCCTGATCGACGAAATGGCGAATATCGGGCAGATACCGAACCTGGAAAAGCTGATTGCCACCATCCGCAGCCGTGAGATTTCCGCCTGCCTGATCTTGCAGGCCCAGGCTCAGCTCAAGGCCATCTATAAGGATAACGCTGACACCATCGTGGGCAACTGCGACAGCGTTCTGTTTCTGGGTGGGAAGGAGCGTACCACCCTGAAAGAATTGACGGAGGCGCTGGGAAAAGAAACCATCGACACCTTCAACACGGGCGAATCCCGTGGCCGTGAAGTGTCCC
>JAFZOG010000127.1 GCA_017550745.1 Clostridia bacterium
CGATGACCGCCTGCGGCGGATTTCTCATCGGTGGTGAGATCACGCGAAACGAGCAATGTCCGCATGAAGCGCACTTGCGACTTTTGAGCGTGCGGATCGCAGAGGCCCTCGCCTCCTCGTTTCGTTACTGACTTAAAGTGCCCTTTAGCGCTCGACTGAATAGGTGCCAGTTTTTTACAGCATTTTGTTGTTCCGAACTATCAATGAAATCACCCCGGACAATTGCTGAGAAACACTTGACAAGCAGCGCCTCAAGAGCGTATAATACCTTCATCCAAGGAATGACGGAGAACACGTTTCCTCCTCACCGGCTCCCAGAGAGCGTGCGGTTGGTGCAAGCACGCGGGCTGCGGCGGAAATACCACCTCCCGACCGACGGCGGTTCGCGCCCGTTACCACGCGGCATCAAGGGGCCTGTTTCTTCCGGAACCGGCGTGAAGCCTGGGAAGGCGGCGCAAAGCCGGGGAAGGCGGCGTGACGCCGGGGAAGGATGAAAACAACAGGCAACAAGGGTGGAACCGCGGGCGAATGAAAACCATTCTCGCTCGTCCCTTCATTTTACATGACGGGACGGGCGTTTTTCATGCCCTCCCCGCAAGACAGGGAACAGTGTATCAGGAGGAAGTAAAGAGAGAACAGAGTTCAGATTGACAGTGTCTGACAAACAGTGGCGGATCCAAAACGCAAAAACCATATAATCTGTACTCTCGTCAAACCTTCCCTATGCTGTTCCCTGCCAACCGACAAACTGCACAAGGAGGAGCACCATGAAGATCATCTACAACGACGGCCGCGTGGCCGAATGCCCCGAGGAACTGGAACTGGAAGTGCTGCGCCACAGCGCGGCCCACATCATGGCCCAGGCGGTGAAGCGGCTGTATCCCGGCGCGCGCTTCGCCTACGGCCCCGCCACCGAGAAGGGCTTCCACTACGACATCGACCTGGGCGACGTGAAGCTCTCCGACGAAGACCTGCCCGCCATCGAAAAGGAAATGCAGAAGATCGTGAAGGAAAACCTGCCCTTCAAGGTCTATCCCATGCCCCGGGACGAGGCCATCCGGCTGATGCAGGAGCGCGGCGAAATCTACAAGGTGGAGCACATCGCCGACCTGGCCCCCGACGCCCAGATCACTTTCTACCAGCAGGGCGAATACATCGACATGTGCGTGGGCCCGCACCTGGCCTATACGAAGGCCCTCAAGGCTTTTAAGCTCACCGCCCTCTCCGGCGCGTACTGGAAGAACGACCAGAAGAACAAGATGCTCACCCGCCTGAACGGCACCGCTTTCCGCAATCAGGACGAGCTGGCGGCTTACCTGAAAGAAGTGGAGGAAGCCAAGGCCCGGGACCATCGCCGCATCGGCAAGGACATGCAGCTGTTCATGACCGACGATCTCATCGGCAAGGGCCTGCCCATGTTCCTGCCCAAGGGCTATACCCTCTGGCAGCAGCTGGAAAACTACATCCGCGATAAGGAAGTCATGCTGGGCTATCAGCACGTGCTGACCCCCTGTGTGGGCACCGTGGATCTGTACAAGACCAGCGGCCACTGGGAGCACTACAAGGACAACATGTTCCCCGCCATGGAGGTGGAGGGCGAAGCCTTCGTGCTGCGGCCCATGAACTGCCCCCATCATATGCGCATCTACGCCAACCGGCCCCACTCCTACCGCGACCTGCCCATCCGCATCGGTGAAATCGCCCATGATTTCCGCTTTGAAGCCAGCGGCACCCTGAAGGGCATCGAGCGCGGCCGCCACTTCTGCCAGAACGACGCCCACCTGTTCGTGACGCCCGAGCAGATCAAGGACGAGGTCAGCGCGGTGTGCGACCTGATTTTCTCCACGTATCAGGATTTCGGCATCACGGATTACCGCTGCGTCCTGAGCCTGCGCGACCCCGAGGACAAGGTGAAGTACCACCACGACGACGAAATGTGGAACAGGGCGGAAGCCGCCTTGCGCGAGGTGCTGACGGAACTGGGCATCAACTTTACCGAAGAAATCGGCGAAGCCGCGTTCTACGGCCCGAAGCTGGACGTGAACGTGAAGCCCGCCGTCGGCGCGGAATACACCCTGTCCACGTGCCAGCTGGACTTCTGCCTGCCCGCCAAGTTCGAACTCAAATACATCGACAAGGACGGCGTGGAAAAGACGCCCGTGGTGCTGCACCGCGCCATCCTGGGCTCCCTTGACCGCTTCATGGCTTACCTGATCGAGGAAACCAAAGGCATCTTCCCGGTATGGCTCGCTCCCGTTCAGGCGAAGGTGCTGCCCGTCAGCGACAAGAGCATGGACTATGCCCGGAAGGTGTACGACTACTTCCGGAACCTGCGCTTCCGCGTGGAGCTGGACGACCGCAACGAAAAGATCGGTTACAAGATCCGTTACGCCCGCCAGGAGGACAAGGTGCCCTACATGATCATCATCGGCGAAAAGGAAATCGCCGAAGGCAACATCTCCGTCCGCGACCGGGAGACCGACCAGACCACGGTGTACTCCCTGGAAGACTTCGCCGAAAAGCTGAACGAGGAAGTCAAGGCAAAGAAATAAACCAAAGCTCAAAAGGAGCCGCGAAAAAAAAGCGGCTTCTTTCAGGCTTTCGAAAAAGTATTTTTCGAAAGCCTGCGAATGAAAATGGAATCTGGATTCCATTTTCATTCGATACATCCATTTCTTGCAAAAATGGGTTTTCAACCTCCAAAGGAGGCCAAAAACCCTATTTTTGCGGCCGGAAATGGATATAGGAAGCAACATTCTGTTGCCTGCCCGGGGCCTTCCGGCCCGCCCTACGCTGAAAACCAGCCCAAGGGCAGGTTTTCCGGGCGCTTCGGGCCCCGGCGACCGCCTTGGGCTGCCGCCC
>JAFZOG010000128.1 GCA_017550745.1 Clostridia bacterium
AGCAACAGCATTTTGAACAGTTCATACGCGCTGCGCTTGCTGCCGTCCTTTTCACCGCCTTGCTTCCTGCTTTCCTTTCGGATGTTGCTCTGCCATAGCAGCGCCGCGATCCCCAGCGTTTTCATCGCTCCCATGAACCGCTGCTGACCTTCTTTTTCCTGCTTGATTTTCTCCTCGTTTTGGTGTAACATGGTTGCGGGCATCTCCTCTCGGTAGGTTTGGTGTAGCAACCCTATTTTACCAGAGTTTGATGCCCTTTTTCTTGTAAACAGTACTTTTTTTCAGGTCCCTTTTTTAGGCGTCACCTCGCTTTCTCGTGCGTTTCGTTATGGGAAAGTTGAGTTACTATCTATTTCCTTCCTAAACTTAGAACAACCGAAATCTACAAAACGAGCCGTAGGTGCGTCGTAGGTGCGCCCATAGGTGCATCGTAGGTGCATAGAGCCTCCGTAGGTGCATTTTTGCTAGGGCAAGACTCCGTAGGTGCATGAAGGAAGCGCCATCGCCATACCTCCTGCTTTCTTTCGGCTGTTCCAAGCACACCACACAAAAGGACGATTTTAAAGCCTTACTTTGTCTTTTTATTTCTCTCCGCTGTCGATTTTTCGGTTTTTTCCTCCTTATTTCGTCCTTTCATTCTCCAGACGAAAGCAAAACAAGAGAACCCTGCATGATTTACCGTCCGGGATGGTCAATCCATCCTTGGATCATTGTCGTGATTATAACGGATGTTCCCGTTGCGCTATTTGTATTCCTTTGCCAGCTCCTTCAAATACTGGTCAAGGTTCTCCCTTGTGAAAGGCATTTCAGACAACATTCCTCACCCCGCTCTCAATGATGTTGAATCTGAGGAATTCTGGAATCGCCTCTTGTTTTGCTCTCTGTATCGGCTCGTCTGATTTCAGCACTTCGCTGGACAAGAGAACGCCGACCGGGAAGAGGGGCTTGCTGAGCCTCTGTGCCCGAATATCATTGTACTTTGTGCAAAGCGGTAGTCAAACAGCTGCTTCAGCTTATTGTCCAATCGTCAGCGCCTCCTTTCGTTTCGTCATCCCGCTTTTTCATCCGCGTTCACTTGTTTATACGAACTGACGCGGGATGGTGGCAGTGAATAACAAAATTTTCTGACTCTGAACAAAATAGTACTTCAAAAAGCCCGGAATGTCAACAAAAGCCATGAAGCGCTTCTGCTATCGTTGGTTCCTCGTTGCAGCGTTTGGATAAGGAGCAGACATACCGAGCTCCTTTGTTTTGCAGCTGCGGTCAAACCCATACGAAGATCCGATGATATCTCCCAATACTGCTCCGTACATCAGAACATCTCATCCTTCCCCGATAGCCAGACAGGGAGCGCATCTCTCCGTTCTGGCCGGGCAGGGTGAAATCCGGGGCTTTGGTTCCGATTTCCAGTATGGCTTCGTCCCCCTCATGTTTTTCTGTGAATCCCAATATCGTCGTTTTTCTGAAAGCCCAGGGTAATGGTATCGCTGCCTTTTTTCTGCCGTAGGGCGTACACCGCCGCTTCCAGCTTGTCCTGCTTTTCCCGTTTTTTCTTCTGCTGATCGCCGCCCATGAGATCGAACAGGCTGACCTGTTCCGATTCTTCCACTGCCGGGATCAGCTTGGTCACGCCCACGGTGAGGGCACGGATGGGCGCGTTTTCTCCGATGCTCCAATTGGTTTCGATCAAGTCCATGGCGACCTGCTGAATCTCATGCTGCAAATAGGTGGCGTGGTTCAGGGATGTTTGCCGGGAAATCACCCGCAGATCAGGAGATTTGATCTGTACGGAGATGACGGAGCCTTTCAGCTGATGGCGGCGCAGGCTCTCAGCGATTTCATCCACCAGCACGGAAACGCCGGTCATGATTTCTTCTTTCGTTACCAAGTCCCGCTTGAAGGTCATGCCCCGGCTGACGGATTTGATTTCCGGTTTTTCGCCCCATTGCCGCACCTTTTCCGTGTCCAGACCGTTGGCATACTGCCACAGCATTTCCCCGCCCTTGCCCAGCAATTCCTGAATCCTTGCCTTGGGCTGCACAGCCAGATCACCGATGGTGCGGATGGATTTCTTGAAAAGCGCTTCCACCGACGCTCGGCCCGCGAACAGCAGATCGGAAACCGGCAGCGGCCAGAGGATTTCTTTGAAATTGTCCTCAGTGATGACGGTGGTGGCGTCGGGTTTCTTATAATCCGATCCCATCTTGGCGAACACCTTATTGAAGGACACGCCCACGGATATAGTAATGCCGATTTCCCGCTTCACCCGTTCCCGGATGGTATCAGCCAGTTCACGGGGCGAAAGCTGATAAAACTCCGGTGCGCCGGTCATGTCTAAATACGATTCGTCAATGGATGCCGGTTCCACATAATCCGTATAGTCATGATAGATGGCGTTGACCTGATCGGAGATTGCCTGATAGTAACTGTGCCTGGGCGGAACGAACACGATGCCGGGGCATTTCTTTTTTGCCTGCCATACGGTGTCTGTGGTTTTCACACCGCGCTTTTTCGCCAGCTCATTCTTTGCCACCACCACGCCCAGCCGGTTTTCCGGGTCGCCCGCCACCGCCATGGGAACGTCCCGAAGCTCCGGCCTCTCCAGTATTTCGCAGGACGCAAAGAAGTTATTGCAGTCGCAATGAAAAATCAGCCGGGGCTTTATTTCCATCATGTACTCCTCCGGATTTGTAAAAGTGATCATCGGCGATGAAAACAGCGCCTTGGGCACGGGCCGTTCTGTTATCAATTCGTATACTCCGGCAGCCAGCCTTCGTGGGCTTTGATCAAATCGTCGCACAGGGCCACGGTGTCGTCGATGCTCAGCTCGCTCTGGGTGTGGGGATCCATCAGGGCGGCCTGGTAGATGTAATCCTTTTTGAGGGTGCGGGCGGCTTCGATGGTCAAAAGCTGCACATTGATGTTGGTGCGGTTGAGGGCCGCGCACTGCTCGGGCAGATCCCCCACCACGGTGGGAAGCACGCCGGATGAATCCACCAGGCAGGGCACCTCCACACAGGCGTTGGCGGGCAGGTTGGTGATCAGGCCGGTATTGAGCACGTTGCCGCCGATCTTATAAGGCACGTTGGTTTCCATGGCCTCCATGATGCGGCTGGCGTATTCGTGGCTGCGCTCGTGGTTCAGCTTGTCGTTGTTGGTCAATTCCTCCCGCAGTGTCCTCCACTTTTCGTTTTGCTTTACACAGCGGCGCGGGTATTCGTCCAGCGGGATGCTGAAGCGCTCGATCAACGCGGGATACTTATCCTTGATGAACCAGGGCGTGTACTCGGCGCTGTGTTCGCTGGACTCCGTCACGTAATAGCCAAAGCGCTTCATGATTTCATAGCGCACCATATCGGTGTGCTTATCCGTGCGCGCCAGGGCGCGGCGCTTGATCTCGGGATAGAGATCGACGCCGTTCTCATCCCGGATCTCCAGCAGCCAGGCTTGGTGGTTGATACCGGCGATCCGGGTCTGGTAGGTGTCCCTGTATTCCATGCCCAGGCCCTCCAGCAGCTTGGGCGCGCACACCTGCACGCTGTGGCACAGGCCCACCGTTTTGACGGCGGTGAACCGCTGCATGTAGCCGGTCAGCATGGCCATGGGGTTCGTGTAGTTGAGGAACCAGGCGTTTGGGCAGACCTCCTCCATATCGCGGGCGAAATCCTGCAATACGGGGATGGTGCGCAGGGCGCGGAAGATGCCGCCGATGCCCAGGGTATCGGCAATGGTCTGGCGCAGTCCGTACTTTTTGGGCACCTCAAAGTCGGTCACGGTGCAGGGCTCGTACAGGCCCACCTGAATGGCGTTGACGACGTAATTGGCGCCGCGCAGGGCATCTTTGCGGTTTTCCACGCCCAGATAAGCGTGAATAGTTGCCTTGCCGCCGTTGTTTTTGTTGATAGCCTCCAGCATCCGCTTGCTGTCGTCCAAGCGGACGGGATCGATATCGTACAGGGCGATTTCGCTTTTCTCCAGTACGGGGGAAAGCATACAATCCCCCAGCACATTTTTGGCAAATACGCTGGATCCCGCGCCCATGAATGTGATCTTGGCCATGATCATTTCCTCCTTGATGTAATATTATTCTGTGTATTGGGCCTCTCCCCGTTTGATGGAAAGCAGGTCTTTCATGACGCTGTGCTCCTCCTGCCCGTAAAGCCGGTACAGCCTCGCGTACAATTGATAGAGCCGTTCGTAGATTTGATTGTTTTCGGGATTCGGAAAGTATACCTTACAAATATGCTTTATTGTCCATCGGGCGCCGGCACAGCAGCCGCGCGTCAAGCTGACGCGGCGTCACGCCATGGCGGACGGCCAAAGCGGCGGCTGTGCCCGCGGCCTGGCCCATCCCCATACAGGGCGGCATGGCGCGAATGGCACCGGCGGCGCACATTCCTGCCGGCCCGCCTCCAATGACGAGCACATCGGCGGACAGCGTGTCCCGGACGGGCACCAGGTTCATTTGTTCCATAAAGCAAGCCTCCAAAGCGTATTCATCGCGGAAGCACGCTGTTTCTGAAAACCATATAGGGCGGGATCGCGGCGCTTTCGGCAGGGCAGTCCGGTTCCCGGATACGGCGCAGCAGGCACTTGGCCGCCTTGGCCCCCATCTCCTCCTTGCGGATGTTCACGCTGGTCAGGGCAGGAATGGCGTAACCGCACACCGAGGAATCCTCATAGGCGATGATGGATATCTGATCAGGCACGCGCACGCCGATCTCATAGAGATAGCGCATGGCTCCCAGGGCGCTTTGCCCGTTGGCGGCTGCGATGGCGTCAGGGCGATTGCCCTCCTCCCAGAAGGCGCGGAAGGCTTGATAGGCCGCGTCTCCGTTGTTGGCGGAGGATCGGATGCTCCAGTTCTCCCGGAAGGGCAGCCCGGCCAGTTCCAGGCCCATCCGGTAGCCGATCAGGCGCGAATTGCGGGCTCCCGGCGGGGAATAACTGTTGAGCAGGCAGATGTTCCGGTGGCCTGTGCGCGTGAGCTCCTCCATGGCCAGCAGGATGCCCTCCTCGGGGTCGGCATAGATGGAATCGATGCCTTCCTCGCGGCAGTCCACACCGACCAGCACAAAGGGAAGGCCGGTTTCCCGCAGGGCGGACAGAAAGGCCGGGCTGTACGGGCGGGAAACTATAAACAGGCCGTCCACCCGCTTTTCCGAAACCAGCCTGGGCAGGTCGGCGTTCTCTCCGCCGCAGCAGAAGGCCTCGGTGATCAGGCTGTAATCCGTACCTGCCAGGCCGGACATGATGCCATTGAAAATATTGAATGAACACAGACCGATGTGCTGGTCACTGTCGTAGGAGATCAGCGTACTGTCGGGCAGGTAATCCTTCATGAAGATGACGCCCAGATTTTTCGTCACCCGGGCGGAAAGCCCCCGGGCGTTGCTGTTGGGCACATAGTTGATTTCCTCGATCACCCGCTCCACCAGCTTGCGGGTTTCCTCCTTCACCAGCTTGCTGTGGTTGATGACCAGGGATACGGTGCTGCGGGAAACGCCGGCACGCCGGGCGACGTCGTTAATGGTGGGCATTGAAAACATCTCCCGATCATTTGGACCGCTTCAAAAAACGGGGAAAGAAAAAATTGGATCGGTCTAATTACTTTTGTTTCAGTGTATCACCGCCGCGCTAAATTGTCAATCAGATTTCATAAAATTTTGGCAGCGATTTGTTTTTCCCCTTGACAGCATCCACAGGGGGCTTTATACTTTTTATTGTTCGATGCGATTTGCTGTCTTTTATTTTTTCTTTATGTTTGGAGCGGTCTAAATTTACAGGAGAGAAGTAGACCCATGCGGCAATTTACGGATGGATATCTGCGGGAATACGGCGTGATCATGGGCGGAGGCGGCCCGGGGGGATCGCGGCGGCGGTATCCGCTGCCCGCTGCGGGGCAAAAACTGCCTTATTGATCGAGCGTTTGGCATCCTGGGCGGTATGCTGACCTCAGGGCATGTGCAGCCCATCCTGGGCCGGGCGGAAGGCTGCACCATGCGCGGCGCGCAGCGGAAAAAGCACCGTGCTGGCGGAGCGCGTGGGCACGTTGGGCGCTGTATTTCCGCAGATGAAATGGCTTTTGCCACGAAGCGTATACAGGCTACCGTCATGGCCATCGGCGAATCTGCCGGACTCATGGCGGCGGAAATCTGCGACCACGGAAGCATTGACCCCATGCTTTTAAACGCTGTTATCCGGCAGCGGGGCGTGACCCCATCCGGCCTGTAATTTTTCCATTAGTTTTTTTGAGCCGATGATTTTTGTTGGGCATTTTAAGTGAGTAAAGGGATTAGGGATCAGGGAATAGGGATCAGGCGAAAGATAACCTCGTCTGTCATCCCTTCGACTACGCTCAGGGCAGGCTCTGAGCCGCCTCGATACGGATGTGGCGTGCGAAGGAACTCCTTCGTTCCTTGTAAAAATGCTTTTACGAGTGAGTTTCTTCGCACGTGCCCATCTGTATAGGGAGGTCCTTCGCTTCGCTCAGGATGACAGGGTGAATTCTCCCCTGATCCCTAATCCCTAATCCCTTTACTCACTTAAAGTACCCTTTAGAATTTGCCCGCACAGAGACCAAGAAAACAAGATACAGAGGACGAGAATATGCAGCAGTACATCCTGACGCTGGACGCCGGTACCACCGGCATCAAATGCGCGGCTTTTTCCCGGCAGGGAGAAGCGCTTTCCGTCAATACGCAGGAATACCCGACCCGCTACCCCGGCCCGGGATGGGCGCAGCAGGAGCCCGAAGCCCAGGTGAGGGCCGCCCTGCGGGCCATCGCCCGAGTGCTGGACAGGCTGGCCCCAACCGACTGCGCCGCCCTGGTGTTCACCGGCACCATGAACGGCTGTGTTCCCATTGACCGCGGCGGGCTTGCCCTGCACGACAACATCATCCACAGCGACCTGCGTTCCGCGCCTCAGTGCGCGCGCATCGCCGCCCTGATCCCGCAGCGGGAGTATTATACCGTCACCGGCAACCGCATCGACGTGCACAGCGGGCTGCCCAAATATATGTGGCTGCGGGAAAACGCGCCGGAGATTTACAGGAAAACCTGGAAGTTCGTCAACATCAAGGATTACCTGTACGGGCGCTTCACCGGCAGGGCGGGCCTGACCGATCCCACCGACGCTTCCCTGTGCAACTGCCTGAACCTTGACACGGGGGATTGGGCCTGGGACATCGTAAAGTCTTGCGGCGTGGATGCGGACAAGCTGCCCGGCATCGTCCCTTCCTGTGATGTCAGTGCTTCCCTCAGCCCGGAATTTGCCGCCCTGACCGGCCTGACCCAGGGGCTGCCGGTGGCTGCTGGGGCGGGGGACGGGGCCTGCGCCGCCCACGGCGCACGGGATCAGGCGGTGGGCGATATGTACATAAACATCGGCTCCTCCGCCTGGGTCAGCACGCTGAGCCCCGCCCCCTGCCGGGATCGGGAGATGCGGCTGTTCAGCTATTTCGACAGCGACAGCCAAGGCTACAACGTGTGCGGCACGGTACAGTGCGGCGCGGCGGCCTTTGATTGGGCCGTGCGGAATCTGCTGGGATTCGCGGAGAAAAAGCCCGATTATACGGCGCTGGAGGCCATGGCCCGGGAAATCTCCCCGGGGTCGCAAGGGGTGTTTTTCCTGCCGACACTGATGGGGGAGCGCACGCCCTGGTGGACGGCGGAGGCCAGCGGTACGCTGATGGGGTTCACGCTGTACCATGACCGGCGGCACATCATTCGCGCGGTGTACGAGGGCGTGATGCAGGCGCTGAACCTTTGCGGGGACATCCTCAGTGAAAACGGCCTCCCCGCCAGGCGCCTTACGCTGATTGGCGGCGGGGCGCAGAGCGCCCTGTGGGGACAAATGGCCGCCGATATGTTCGGCGTGCCCGTGCGGGTGCATCAGACGCCCCACGAAGCCACCTCCCTGGGCGCGGCGCTGACGGCCGGGGTGGGCATCGGCTGGTACCGGGATTTCGCGGAAGCGGCGAAAAGCATCCGTATCGCCCGGGAATACGCGCCCGATCCCGAAAAGCACGGCGCTTACCAAAAGCACCTTGAGGTATTCCGAGCGCTGTATCCCGATATGAAAAAAGCCTATGAGGCCATTTATCATTACCAACAGGAGGTATAGAGGCTGTATGGATCAAAACAGACATGTGATCGTGATTTCAGAAGACGCGCTGGTGTACGACGATCTGGAAACCCTGCGGCAGCTTCCCGCTTTCGGGGAACTGATGAAAAAAGGATCGCTGGTAAAAACCATCCGTTCCGTCTATCCCACGGTCACCTATCCCTGCCATACCAGCATGTGCACGGGCGTTCCATGCGGCAGGCACGGGGTGGTCAACAATGAGCGCGACGACGACCTGACCCGGGAGCATTCGCCCTGGGAATGGTTCCACAGCGCTGTAAAGACCGGCGACATTTTTGACGCCGCAAAAGCCGCCGGGCTGACCACGGCAGCGGTCTTCTGGCCGGTGACAGGCAACCATCCGCACATTGATTACCTGATCGACGAGTATTGGCCCCAGTCCCCGGAGGAAACCACCGAAGCATGCTTTGCCGCTTCCGGCTCCAGCCCGGAAATCATCGAAAAGGTGATCCGGCCCAACCGCCATCTGCTGGACGGAAAGCACCGGATCCATCCTCATGCCGACGCCTTTGTCCATGCCTGCGCAGGCGCCATCATCCGGCGGTTCAAGCCCAATCTGCTCATGATCCACCCGGCCAATATCGACGGATACCGGCATAAAACCGGCATGTTCAGCCCGCTGGTCACCCACGGCCTGCATCAAATCGACGTGTGGCTGGGCGAAATCCTCAAAGCGCTGGATGACGCAGGCATCCGGGAGTCCACCGATCTCTTCATCGTCAGCGACCACGGGCAGATGAATATCACCCGCACGGTCGCCCTCAACGCCCTGCTGGCCGAGCGCGGCCTGGTTACGGTGAACGCGGAGGGCAGGATCGCCGATTATACGGCAGTTGCCCATTCGGCAGGCATGTCGGCCCAGGTGTATGTAAAGCATCCGGAGGATACAGAACGGGTGTATGCCGCGCTGAAGCAAATGGCCGAGGACGGCCTGTACGGCTTCGGACGCGTTTACACAGCGCAGGAAGCCAGGGAGGAAGAAGGCCTGTACGGCGGCTTCTCCTTCGTATTGGAAACGGACGGATACACTTCCTTTTCCAACGCCTGCACCCGTCCCTTTGTGCGGCCCGCCGATAACAGTGATTACAAGTTTGGCCGCGCCACCCATGGCTACCATCCCGACAAAGGCCCCCAGCCTACCCTGCTGGCCTGCGGCCCGCATATCCGTCCCGGCGTGGTATTGGAGCGGCGTTCCATCCTGGACGAAGCGCCGACCTATGCTCGCATTCTGGGGGTGGAGCTGCCCGACGCGGAAGGCAAGGCCATGGAGGAGATTTTGGCGGACTGCTGAAAAGCTGCGTATTTACAAGGATGTTCTTTTCTCTTGAATTCGGCTTTTCATTATGCTATCATAGCCATAAGGAACCAGAGTCCGGAAAGATTTTGCATGGTTCAAAAGAGGTAACTATACATGATCATTACTGTCACACTGACTCCGGCCTTGGATAAAACGGTGATCTTGCCGGGCTTTCGGGTGGATCAGGTCAACCGCATCCAAAGCCTGCGGCTGGACCCAGGCGGCAAAGGCATCAACGTGTCCAAAGTGCTGCTCTCGCTGGGCGCTGACAGCCTGGCCACCGGCGTCCTGGGCGGGGGCACGGGCCGCTATATTGAAAACAGCCTGCGGGACATGGGGATCGCCTCCGATTTCGTGTGGGTCAAAGAGGAGACCCGCACCAATCTGAAGGTAGTCGATCCGCAGGAGCATACCAATACCGACATCAACGAGCCCGGCACGCCGGTGACTCCTGAGGTCATCGAAGCCGTATACCGGAAAGTGGAAGCCGCCGCCGGTCCCGGCGATATTGTGGTGATGGCGGGCAAGGCCCCTTCTGGCACGCCGGACACCGTCTTTGCCGATTGGATCACCCGGCTGCGGGGCCGGAGCGTGCGGACCTATCTGGACGCCGACGCCGGGCTGCTGATCGAAGGCGTAAAGGCCGGGCCTTCCCTGATCAAGCCCAACGACGTGGAGCTGGGCCGTCTGACGGGAGAGGTATTTGAGAGTGTCGGTGAAATGGCGCGGGCCGCCAGGCGGCTGGTACAGGAGGGCATCGGCGCGGTGGTGGTTTCCTTGGGCAGCGATGGAGCGCTGTTTGTTGCCGGGGATCAGGCGTTACGGGGATACGGCCTGCGGGTGCCTGTGCAGAGCACTGTGGGCGCCGGGGACAGCATGATGGCCGCTATGGCCTATGGCGCGGCCAAAGGCATGCGCTTCCGGGATACCTGTGCCTTAGCCCTGGCGGTCAGCGCCGCGGCGGTGACAACCCCCGGCACCCAGCCCGCCGAAAAGCATGTAGTGGATGAGCTGCTCAGGCAAGTACAAATCGAAGAAATCTGACGTTGCATAAGCAGAAGGGAGTCCCGTATGAAAAGCCGTGCCGTGCGCCTCCATGGCGCCAATGACCTGCGCCTGATGGAATTTGAACTGCCTGAAATCAAGGAGGACGAGATTCTGGTCAAGGTCGTCTCCGACAGCATTTGTATGTCCACCTACAAATGCGCCGTACTGGGCACAAAGCACAAGCGCGTTCACCCGGACGTGGCCGAGCATCCGGCCATCATGGGCCACGAGTTCGCCGGCGTGATCGAAAAAGTGGGAAAGAAATACGAAGGGCAGTTCTTCCCGGGCACCAAATTCACCCTGCAGCCCGCGCTGAACTACAAGGGCACCATGTGGAGCCCAGGCTACAGCTACCCCTATTTCGGCGGGGACTGCACCTACTGCATCATTCCCCAGGAAGTGATGGAGCTGGGCTGTTTTCTGGAGTACAAGGGCGAAGCCTTCTTTGAGGCATCTTTAGCGGAGCCTTACAGCTGCAATATCGGCGCGGCGCATTCGGCGTTCCACACCCAGATGGGCGTGTACAAGCATGAGATGGGCATCCGCGAAGGCGGGAAGATGGCGATCCTGGCGGGCGCCGGGCCCATGGGCCTGGGCATGGTGGAATACATCATTCACTGTGACCGCCGCCCCGGCACGCTGGTGGTGACCGACATTGATGAAAACCGGCTGGAACGCGCGCGGCAGCTTTTCCCCAGGGAGCTCGTGGAAAAAACCGGCGTGTCGGTCACCTTCGTCAATACCCGGGACATCGCCGATCCGGCGCAGTATCTTAAGGATCTTGTAGGGGGAGGCTACGACGACGTGTTCGCCTATGCCCCTGTGGAAAGCGTGGTGGAGCTGTCTTCCGCCATCTTGGGAAGGGACGGGTGCCTCAATTTCTTTGCGGGCCCCACCGACAACAAATTCTCCGCCCGCATCAATTTCTATGACGTGCATTACAACAGCGCGCATGTGATCGGCAGCACCGGCGGCAACACCGATGATATGATCGAGTCCCTGGAGCTCACCGCCGCCGGGCGCATCCGTCCCGCCGTGATGGTGACCCACGTGGGCGGCCTGGACTGCGCCGCTGAAACCACGCTGAACCTGCCCAAGATCCCCGGCGGGAAAAAACTGATCTATACGCATATCAGCATGCCGCTGACCGCCATTGGCAATTTTGCCGAAAAGGGCAAGGAAGACAAACGTTTTGCGGATTTAGCGGAGATCGTGGGCCGGAACCAGGGCTTATGGTGCCTGGAGGCGGAACAGTATCTGCTGTCCCATTGGGAGAACATCGAATAAAACCGGTCAATTCACAGGAATGAAGGAAGAAGGAAAAGCGTATGGAAAAGCATTTGGCGGATATGACCCTGGCGGAGCTGACCAGGGATGAAGGAATTCCCTGCAGCTGCGGCAAAATCCACCGCTGCCAGCTGCGCTATTTCCGCGCGGAAAAAGGCGCTGTCCGCTTTGTGCCGGACGCGCTGCGCAGCCGCGGGCGGAAACGGCCCATGGTGGTGATGGATGAAAACACGAGGAAGGCGGCGGGTTTGCAGGTGATTTCCGTGTTGGACGAGGCCGGGATTCCCCACACGGATTTCGTGTTCCCCCACCGGGAAGGGAAAATGGAGCCGGACGAATACGCCATGGGCGCGCTGGCGATGGCGATGGATCCCCGGTGCGATGTGATCCTGGCGGTTGGCAGCGGCGTGATCAACGACTGCTGCAAAGTGATGGCCCACGCCTGCGGCCTGACCAGCATGGTGGTCTGCACTGCACCGTCCATGGACGGGTACTGCTCCAATTCCGCTTCCATGATCCAGAACCATATCAAGGTAAGCCTGTACAACGCCTGCCCGGAGGCCATCATCGCCGATACGGACATTCTGGCCACCGCGCCGGACATCATGCTGCAGGCGGGCCTGGGGGATATGCTGGCAAAATACGTGTCCGTCTGCGAATGGCGCATTGCCCATATTGTGCATGGCGATCCCTATTGCGAAGAAATCGCGGGCATGGTGCGGGCCTGCCTGAAAAACATTGTGGCCCACGCCGACGGCCTGATGAAACGGGAACCGGAAGCCCTCAAGGCGGTGCTGGAAGGGCTGGTGATCAGCGGCATTTCCATGGCCTTTGCGGAAATCAGCCGCCCGGCCAGCGGGCTGGAGCATTATTTCAGCCACATCTGGGAAATGCAGGCGCTTCAAAAAGGCCAGCCCAGCGACCTGCACGGAATTCAGGTGGGCGTGGGCACCCTGCTTACCATGTGGATTATCGAGCATATGCTGAACATGGAAGCCGTCGACAAAGACCGGGCGGAGGCGGCCATGCGCGCTTTCTCGCCCGAAAAGTGGGAAAAAACCATGCAGGAGATCTTTGGCCCCATCGCGCCCTCCATCCTGGAAATCGAAAAGCAGGTGGGAAAGAACAAGCCCGAAAACCAGCAGGAGCGCCTGAAGCAAATCGTTGGGCATTGGCCGGAGATCCGGCAGATCATCAAAGAGGAGCTTCCGCCCCGGCAGCAGGTGTGGGAGCTGATGAAAAGCTGCAACATGCCCATGACGCCCGCAGACCTTCACCTGACGGAAAAGGATACGGTGGACGCCCTGATCGGCAGCCGGGAGATACGGGATAAATACCTGACCAGCAGCCTGCTGTGGGATCTGGGGCTGCTGGAGGAAGCGGCGGAAAAACTGCCTTGCGCATAAAGCGATGGCGGTTTCGACCATGCGTTTGACCGTTCTTTCCGCAATGATGGGAGCGTAAACTGATCAAGAAGAAAAGCGTCTGCCCGCCGCCATCCTGGAGGCAGACGCTTTTTTCATTCTTCCCTATCCGGGAGCATCTTTCTTTTCCCAATTCGCTGTTCTTAGCCGTGACCAGCACAGCGGCGTTTTTTTCGGGTTTGTATGCCCGAACAGTTGACAGCATGCAAAATAAATGAAATAATTTAACCATAAACGACACAAGACGATGCATCAAGAAGGAATAGATCATTTCTTCTTTCCTTTTGCGTACTGTACATTGCAGGGCGGAATGACCCTGATGTAAAATTGAAGGAGGTATGTACCATGAAGAAGCTCCTCAGTATCCTGCTGGCTGCCATCCTGACGCTTTAAGATCACCATCCCGATGATCAGTCCCCAATTGTTTTTCCTGCTGATCACAATCACCACGGGCAGCTTACCCATCGCCGGGTGGAAGTGACAAATGACGTCTCCTGGCTGGAAGAAAAAACACGGTGGAAGGGCCTGGCTTCTCTCATTTGTGTGACGCGTAGAGTGGAACGGGATGGAAAAACCAGCAATGAAGAATCCTTCTATATCGCCAGTTTTCCCATGACCGCCAAGGATGCTGCTCGTTATGTTCAATCTCATTGGGGCGTCGAAAACCGTCTGCATTGGTCACTGGATGTGGTTATCCATGAGGATGATTGCCTGATTCATACGGAAAATGCTCCGCAGAATCTGTCCATTCTTCGTAAAATGGCGAAGGTGATTCTCCAAAACGATACTTCCAGAAAAATCAGCCTCCGCAGAAAAACGAATATCGCTCTTATGGATAATGACTATGCCTTCCAACTCCTGTTTTCTTCTGTCAATGGTAAATGAGATTGCCCTGGCCGAAAACATGCCGGAATTGCATTTCGAAGGAATCCATGATATAATAACGAGGCAACCGGCCCGAAGGGCGGTTGGCCGTGCCGGCGGCTCCCGAAAGGGAAAGACGCCGACCATCAAGGTATAATAAGGATGAGCGCACGGGCGAAGCCGTGGCGCGTGTCGGCGGCTCCCGAAGGGAAAGACGCCGACCATCATGGTATAATGATGAGGAAATTGACCGAAGGTCAATTGTCCGTTCAGCCGGGCCGCGAATAGCGAGCACGGCTGGCATCATGGCATAATGATGAGGCAACCGGCCCGAAGGGCGGTTGGCCGTGTCGGCGGCTCCCGAAAGGGAAAGACGCCGACCATCATGGTATAATGCGAGGGAAAGCGCTGTTTTGCCGCTTTCCATGATCAAGCTGTCTGGGAGGAATTTTCTTGGAAGACCCGATCGGCCGATGGTTGATTGAAATTGTTTTGATGCTGCTTTGCGCGCTGCTGGCCCTGTGCCAGGCGGCGCTGAGCCACGCCAACGAAAGCAAGCTCCGCGCAGCTGCCCAGGAAGGCGACGGACGGGCGAAAAAGCTGCTGCCGTACCTGGAGAAATCCGATCCTTTGATTGCCCTGCGGGGATTGCGCACGCTGTTCCTGCTGATCTTCGGGGTATGGGGCGTACAGTTGTTTGAATATATGGGCCTGCCCTTCGCGGGGGCGGCGGCGGTGTTTTGCCTGATCGCGGCGCTGGTGATCGTAACGCTGTGCAAGCTGACGCCGGAGAAGATCGGCAAGCACCGGGCGGATACGCTGGTGCTGGCTCTCCAGCCGGTGATTTCCTTCGTCACCCGCGCCATGACGCCCTTTACCTGTTTGGAAAAATGGGCGGCCCGGGGCATTGTGAGGCTGTTCGGCATCGACCCCCACGCCAAGGATGAAGAAGTGACGGAAGAGGAAATCCGCGCCATGGTGGATATCGGCGAGGAATCCGGCGTGATCGAGAGCAACGAGCGGGACATGATCAAGAACGTGTTCGACTTTGGCGAATTGACCGCCGCGGACTGCATGACCCACCGCACGGACGTGACCTCCATCTGGATCGGCGACGACCAGCAGACCATCCTGGACACCATCAAGGAAAGCGGCTTATCCCGATTCCCGGTATACAATGACGATATTGACGACATTATCGGCGTTCTGTCCACGCGGCAATTCCTGCTCAACATGAGCGAAGCCAGGCCCAAATCCCTCAAATCGCTCCTGCGCGACGCTTATTTCGTGCCGGAAACCGTCCCCGCCGAGGTGCTGCTGCACAACATGCAGCACGTGAAAACCCACATCGCCGTTGTGGTGGACGAGTATGGCGGCATGAGCGGCATCGTGACGATGGAGGATCTGCTGGAAGAAATCGTGGGCAATATCTACGATGAGTTCGATCCTGCCGCCGAAACGGAGATCCAGCCGCTGGGGGATGATACATGGCGTATCAGCGGCTCCGCGGATCTGGAGGCCGTGGCCGAAGAATTGGACGTGACCCTGCCCGAGGATGAGGATTACGACACCATGGGCGGCCTGATTTTCAGCCGTTTCCGCTCCATCCCTGAGGACGGGTCCACGCCCACGCTGACCCTGTATGCCACCGAGGATGGCGAAGCGCCGGAGGAAGGCCAGGCGGACACCCTCGAAATTCAGGTGGAAACCATTGAAGACCGCCGCATCGAATGGGCGAAGGTGCGTGTCATCCGGGCGGACGTGAAGGAAGAAGCCGCGGGAAATGCGTCTCCCCCAGCGGAAAACCGCGCATGAAATAACAAAAAGCAGGGAGCGGGATTACGGGCCCTGCTTTTTAAATTTCTAGTTCTTCACGGAAAGTTAGGGAAAAAAAGTGAGCCTTCATTGTCATCTTGAGCGGAGTGGAGCGAGAGCGGAACGGAGTCGAAAGATCTGTAGGTTGGCTTAACGATTCACTGACAGATCCCTCGGCTATGCCTCGCCTCTGGCTCGGCTTCGCTCGG
>JAFZOG010000129.1 GCA_017550745.1 Clostridia bacterium
GTTTCCGCAGAAACTTGAGAGAAACAGGCAGACTTTCGACGTTATGCTTCTGGCCCGGCGGCTGAAAGCCGCCTGACCGGACGCTTTGCGTCCGGTGAAAGCCAGGGAATAATCCCCAGGGGAAAGCGAGCTTTCCCCTGGGGATTTTCCCGGCTTTCTTGGGCCAGAAGCCGCTAACTTCCGTATCCCCGAATCGACTGGCGAAAAAAGCTGGTTCTACCCAACGAAGTGCTTTCGCCTATTGGGATGCAAGGGATGAAATCCCTTGCCGCAGGTCTGGGCGCGCGCAGCGCCCAGCGTATCCCTTTACTGACTTAAAGTGCCCAATAAAGCATTTTCCTTCGACATTTTCCTGCAAAGGTTGCTATAGCGGCGCGGGTGAAAATATGTTATAATCAGGGCTGGACACAGAAGAGGAACGGAGAGACGGACATGCCGAAGAAAAAGACCAGCTACCAGTGCAGCGCCTGCGGGTGGGAGAATCCCCGCTGGATGGGCAAATGTCCGGAGTGCGGGGCATGGAACACCATGGAGGAAATCATGGCCGCGCCGGAGGAAGCCGCGCCGAAGCAGTACAAGCAGCGGGGCGGCACGGGCAGCAGCGCCATGAAGCTGAAAGAAATCGAGACGGGCAGCCAGGTGTACATTTCCTCCGGCCTGCCGGAGCTGGACCGGGTGCTGGGCGGCGGCATTGTGGAGGGGGCCTTGATGCTGGTGGGCGGAGACCCGGGGATTGGCAAGTCCACGCTGCTGCTGCAGGTATGCCACCATCTGTGCCAAAGGGGAAAGCGGGTGCTGTATGTCAGCGGAGAGGAAAGCGCCAGGCAGATCAAGCTGCGGGCCCAGCGCCTTGGGGTGGCGGACAGCGACATGATGATCCTCACCGAAAACGCCATGGACCAGGTGGAGGACAAGCTGCGGGCCGTGGCCCCGGACTTTTGCGTCATCGACTCCATCCAGACCATGTACCGCCCCGAAATGGGCAGCGCGCCGGGCAGCGTGAGCCAGGTGCGCGAAAGCGCGTCGCTGCTGATGCGCTACGCGAAAACCGAGGGCTGCGCCATCTTTCTGGTGGGGCATGTGACCAAGGAAGGGTCGCTGGCCGGGCCGCGGGTGCTGGAGCACATGGTGGACGTGGTGCTGTATTTCGAGGGCGACCACCAGCATGAATACCGCCTGCTGCGGGCGGTGAAGAACCGCTTCGGGTCGGTGAACGAGCTGGGTATTTTTGAAATGACTGGCACGGGGATGCGGGCGGTGAAGAACGCTTCCGAAACGCTTTTATCCCAGCGGGCGAAGGGGGCCAGCGGCTCCTGCGTGTTCTGCGGCATGGAGGGCAGCCGCCCGATGCTGGTGGACATTCAGGCGCTGGTGACGCAATCCTTCCTGGCCGCGCCGCGCCGCACGGTGGACGGTATGGATTCCTCCCGGGTGATGCTGCTGCTGGCGGTGATGGAGAAGCGGGCGCGGCTCAAAATGTACAACCGGGACGCTTACATCAATGTGGCGGGCGGCATGTCGCTGAATGAACCGGCGGCTGACCTGGCCTTCTGCATGGCGGTGGCTTCCTCCTACGCGGACAGGCCTGTGCCCGCGGACTGGGCGGTGATGGGGGAGGTGGGCCTGGCGGGCGAAGTCCGCGCCATTTCCCAGCTGGAGCGCCGGGTGGCGGAATGCCAGCGCCTGGGCTTCACCCATATCCTCTGCCCCCGGGACAGCGCCAGGCACGTCCGCGCCCCCGAGGGCGTCAGCCTCCACGGCGTGGACACCGTGGCCCAGGCCATGGCGGTCCTGGATCTGATGGTGAGCTGATACTGAAAAAATGATTGGGCCGTACTGAAGCAAGCCTGTTTGACCGCTTCGGTACGGCATTTTGTTATTGGAGGTTGTATGGAACGGAATGCTTTTCCTGTTTATTCCAGGCATTTTTGGAAGCTGTCAGGCGCTTTCTTTGGCGCTTTGCTGGCCGCGCTGCTGATGCAGCCGTTGCGCCTGCTGCCTCCGGGCTGGGGCGCCGGGCTGGCCGCGGTGGCGCTGTACGGCGGCTTGATGCTGACGGGCGCAAGAACAGGCGCGCGGTACGCCGCCTCCGTGCGCGTGAAAAGCGCCGTGGCCCAGAGCGCGCCGGAGGCCTGCCCCAAGGTGCTGGACACGTCGGTGATCATCGACGGGCGGGTGTTGGATATCTGCAAGGCGGGGTTTCTGGAAGGGGAGCTGGTGATCCCCTCCTTCGTGCTGGACGAGCTGCGCCACATCGCCGACAGCGCCGATTCCCTGCGCCGCGCCCGGGGCCGCCGGGGGCTGGACATCCTGAAAAAAATCCGGGAGGAGCTGGAATGCCCCGTCCGCATCGAGGAAGAGGAGGACACCGGCGAAGCGGAGGTGGACGTGAAGCTGCTGCGGCTGGCAAAGCGCCTGAACGGCGCGGTGATGACCAATGACTACAATCTGAACAAGGTGGCGGGCATAGCAAAGGTGCCGGTGCTGAACATCAATGAGCTGGCCGGGGCGCTGCGGCCCGTGGTGCTGCCCGGGGAGGAAATGGCCGTGCGCATCGTGCGCGACGGCAAGGAGCCCGGCCAGGGCGTGGCTTACCTGGACGACGGCACCATGGTGGTGGTGGAGAACGGACGCCGCCGGGTGGGGGAGACATTGGACGTGGAAGTGACCACCGTGCTGCAAACCAGCGCGGGCAGGATGATTTTCACCCGGATCAAGACCCCGGAGCCGAAAGCAATATAATGCGTAAAACCGACCATAATATACATTAAAACAATAAAGATGCAAATTTGAAAATTTAAAATCCTTAAAATTCAATTATTTTGCTTGACGAACAGTGTATAAATATGTATAATATACGTACACTGTCTCTTTAGCATACGGCAGTGAAAGACACGAAGGAATCAAAAGCCATGACGAAAGTGTTTATTGACGGCGGGGCAGGCACAACGGGGCTGAACATCGTATCCCGGCTCTCCCAGCGAAACGATATAGAGCTGATCACGCTTCCGGAGGAAACCCGGAAGGATCCGTCCGCCCGGAAGGAAGCGCTGAACGCGGCGGATATCGCCTTTCTCTGCCTGCCGGATGACGCGGCGCGGGAAGCGGCGTCCATGATCGAAAACGGGCATACCGCCGTGATCGACACCTCCACCGCCCACCGGGTGGCGCCGGGCTGGGTATACGGCTTTCCGGAGCTGAAGGGGAAGCGGGCAATGATTCAGGCAAGCAAACGCATTGCCAACCCCGGCTGCCATGCCAGCGGATTCATCGCTCTGGTCGCTCCGCTTATATCGGAGGGAGCGCTCTCTCCGGACGCGGCGCTGGCCTGCTTCTCCCTGACCGGCTATTCCGGCGGCGGGAAAAAGATGATCGCGGAGTACGAAGCCGGGGAGCGGGACCCGCTGCTGGACGCGCCGCGGCAGTACGGCCTTTCCCAAGCCCACAAGCACCTTCCCGAAATGAAGGCCGTCTGCGGGCTGGACACCGCGCCTGTCTTCTGCCCCATCGTGGCCCCGTATTATGCGGGCATGGAGGTGACGGTGCCGCTGTTCGCGTCTTTGGCGAAAGCGGGCGCGGAGGAAATCAGGGCCATTTACAAAGGGTATTACAGCCAGGGCGCGGTTCATTTCACGGAAGAGACGGGGGAGGGAGGCTTCCTTTCCGCGGGCGCTTTCGCCGGCCGGGACGACATGGAAATCACCGTCAGCGGCAGCGCGGAACGCATCCTGCTCACCGCCCGGTTCGACAACCTGGGCAAAGGCGCGTGCGGCGCGGCCATCCAGAATATGAACCTGCTCATCGGCGCGGACGAGTTTGCCGGACTGGTGGTGTGAGCCATGGGGGACGTGCGGATTTTGCCCATGACGGAGCAGGACTACGACGCGGTACGGGCGCTGTGGCTCACCATCCGGGGCTTCGGTATCCGGGCGCTGGACGATTCCCGGGAGGACGTGACCCGCTTCATCCGGCGCAACCCCACCACCAGCGTGGTGGCGGTGGCGGACGGAAAAATCATCGGTTCCATCCTCTGCGGCTCCGACGGGCGCCAGGGCGCGCTGTACCACGTGTGCGTGGCGAAGGAGTACCGCAGGCAGGGCATCGGCACCCGGATGGTGGGCTACTGCATGCAGCAGCTCAGGGAGATGGGCATCAACAAAGTGGGCCTCATCGCCTTTACCGCCAACGAGGCGGGCAACGCCTTCTGGAAACAGATCGGCTGGAAAAAGTCCGACGTGAATTATTATGAGTTTGTGCTGAATGAGAAGAATATCACACAGTTCGTGGAAAACTGAGCGCTGCGCGTGATATGAGCAAAGGAGCGGCAAAGATGAGATACAAGAAGGTTTCGGGCGGTATTACGACGCCAAAGGGGTTCCGGGCCGCGTGCTGCGCGGCGGGCATCAAATACAGGAACCGCACCGATATGGCCATGATTTTCAGCGATGTTCCCTGCGCCGCGGCGGGCACCTTTACCACCAACAAGGTGAAGGCCGCGCCGGTGCTGTGGGACATGGACGTGATATATAAACATAAAACGGCGCAGGCTGTGGTGGTCAACGCGGGCATCGCCAACGCCGCCACGGGCAAAACCGGCCTGGACATCTGCGGGAAAACGGCGGACTTCGCGGCGCAGGCATTGGGCATTCCCGCTTCCTCCGTGCTGCTGGGCTCCACGGGCGTGATCGGCCCGAACCTGCCCATCGACCGCATCACGGCGGGCATTGCGGACATGGCGAAAAACCTGTCCGGCACCCTGGAAGCGGGCACCGCCGCAAGCCGCGCCATCATGACCACCGATACGGTGAACAAGGAATTCGCCGTGGAGTTTTCCCTCCCCGACCCGGAGGGCAGCGGAACCGTGACCGTGCGCATGGGCGGCATGAGCAAGGGCTCGGGCATGATCCATCCCAATATGTGCACGATGCTGGGCTATATCACCACCGACTGCCTGATCGACCAGGCGCTGCTGCAAAAGGCGGTGAGCGCCGCGGTGGCGGATACCTTCAACATGATTACCGTGGACGGCGACACCAGCACCAACGATACCCTGTTGGCGCTGGCCAACGGCCAGGCAGGGAACAGGCCCGTCACGGCGGAGGATGAAAGCTATCAAATTTTCTGCGAAGCGCTGTTCTCCATCTGCCATGACCTGGCCGTAAAGATGGCGGGGGACGGCGAAGGGGCCACCCACCTGCTGGAAATGCGGGTGTACAACGCGGACACCAGGGAAAACGCCAGGATCCTGGCCAAATCCGTGGTGGGCTCCTCGCTGGTGAAGGCCATGGTGTTCGGCAAGGACGCCAACTGCGGGCGTATCCTGTGCGCCCTGGGCTACGCCGGGCCGGATTTCGACCCCGCGAAAATCCAGGTTTATCTTCACGGCGAAAAGGACACCCTCTGCTTCTATCGGGACGGCTGCGTGCAGACGTTTGACGAAGACCTGGCTTTGGCCATCCTTTCCGAAACCGCCGTGCGCTTTTCCTGCAATATGAACATGGGCACGGCGGAAGCCACCGCCTGGGGCTGCGACCTGACCTATGATTACGTCAAAATCAACGGGGATTATAGGACGTAAAACAATCTGCGGCACTGATTCCGTGTTTTTGGCTGAGGATCTGACAGGAGGCTTTATGGATATACAGTTTTCCAACGCCCAGCGGGCGGAGGTATTGACCCAGGCCCTGCCCTACATCAAGCGGTACGTCGGCAAGATCGTGGTGGTGAAATACGGCGGCAACGCCATGGTGAACGAGCAGCTCAAGCAGCAGGTGATGGAGGATATCGTGCTGCTGTGGCTCATCGGCGTCAAGGTGGTGCTGGTGCACGGCGGCGGGCCGGAAATCAGCGACATGATGAAGAAGCTGGGCAAGCAGCCGGAATTTGTGGACGGCCTGCGGGTCACCGACCAGGAGACGGTGGATATCGTGCAGATGGTGCTGGCGGGCAAAGTCAATAAAACCCTGGTGAACCTGCTGGAAATGAAGGGCGGGCGGGCCATCGGCCTGTCCGGCATGGATGGGCGGCTGATCGAGGCCAAGGTGAAGGATACGCGCCTGGGCTTCGTGGGCGAGGTGACGAAAATCCACATCGGCCCGGTGCACGACCTGCTGGATAAGGGCTATATCCCCGTGGTGTCCACCGTGGGCTGTGACCGGCAGGGCAACGCCTACAACATCAACGGCGACACCGCCGCCGCCCACATCGCCGGGGCGCTGAACGCGGAACGCCTGATCATGATGACGGATATCGCGGGCATCCTGCGGGACAAGGACGATCCGTCCACCCTGATCCCCGAAATCACCCTGAGCCAGGCCAAGGAGCTCTACGCCAGCGGCGTGATCTCCGGCGGAATGATCCCCAAGGTGGACTGCTGCGTGACAGCGCTCCACGCCGGAGTGAAGAACGTGGTCATCATGGACGGCCGGGTGCCCCACTCCATCCTCATGGAGCTGCTCACCAACGAAGGCGCGGGCACATGGATTCGGAGGGACGAAGCATGAATACAAAGGAATTGGACGCCGCCTATGTAGCGCCGACCTACAAGCGTTTTCCCCTGGAAATCGTCAGCGGGAAGGGCTCGGTCGTGCAGGATGAAAACGGGAAAGAATATATCGACCTGGGCAGCGGCATCGCCGTCACCAGCTTCGGCGTGGCGGACAGCGTATGGCAGCAGGCGGTGATCGACCAGATCGGCAAAGTGCAGCACATGTCCAACCTGTACTATACCGCGCCCTGCGCGAAGCTGGCGGAGATGCTGTGCCAGAAAACCGGGATGAAAAAGGTGTTCTTTTCCAATTCCGGCGCGGAGAGCAACGAGTGCGCCATCAAAGCCGCGCGGAAATACGCCGCAGAAGCCCACGGCCCGGACTGCTTCACCATCGTGACGCTGAAAAACAGCTTCCACGGCCGCACCGTCACCACCCTGTCCGCCACGGGCCAGGAGCATTATCACGAGCTGTTCCGGCCCCTGACTCCCGGCTTTGTCCATGTGACCGCCGGGGACATGGACGAGCTGAAGGCGCTGGCTGAGCATACGAAGATCGCCGGTATCCTCATCGAGTGCGTCCAGGGCGAGGGCGGCGTGGTGCCGCTTTCCAAGGACTATGTCCGGGACGTTGCCGCGCTGTGCGGCGAAAAGGATATCCTGCTCATGGTGGACGAGGTGCAGACCGGCAACGGACGCACGGGCGAGCTGTACGCCTACATGCACTACGGCATCCGGCCGGACATCGTTTCCACCGCCAAGGGCCTGGCGGGGGGCCTGCCCCTGGGCGCGACGCTGCTGGGGGAAAAGGTGCAGCACGTGTTCGGCTTCGGCGACCACGGCTCCACCTTCGGGGGCAATCCCGTGTCCTGCGCCGCCGCGCTGAGCGTGCTTTCCCGCATCGACGGTCAGCTGCTGGCGGAAATCAGGGAAAAGAGCGCGTATCTCTTTGATACGTTCAGGGACGCTCCCGGTATTGCGTCTGTGTCCGGCCTGGGCCTGATGATCGGGCTGAAAACAGAAAAGCCCGCGGGCCAGGTGGTGGCCGCATGCATGGAGCAGGGCGTGCTGTGCCTGACAGCCAAGGACAAGGTGCGCCTCCTGCCCGCGCTGAATATCCCCATGCAAACGCTGCAAAAAGCGGCGGAGATCATCAAAGCCGTCTGCGCGGAGCAGGGCGGATGCTAAGCTAAATGCTTGTATAAAAGGGTTTTGGATTTCCAAAAAGATCCAAAACCTTTAATTTTTTTTTACCGAAAAATGAAAAAACTGCCGCCGATACGAAAATCCCTGATTTTCCTATAGAAAAGCGCGGCCTTGTATGGTATAATGAAATGCAAATTTTTAACCATTTGTTTGAGTAAGATGATTCCGGTTCCGTTTTCCCCGCCTTTTTTCCCCTCTCAGTCCTGTTCAGGACTGGCGGGGAAAGGCCGCAGGAAAAGCGGAAGGCGTCTTTTCGGGGACATGCAGGAAGGAACGGCGGAATGCTGTGGCTGAAAAGCAGGCAGGGCCGTCGCCAAGATACCGGGGCCGCTGATGGGTTTTGGATCATGGGGGACCATTGACAGCCGATCGGCGAACCGGTTCGTCTAACGTTAGGAGAAGCGATAAAACTTACAAAAAAACGAAGTAAATGAACAAGGCTGTTGCTGTTCAGAAAATGGGGCGAGTTTATGAAAAATAAATCAGACAGAAAACTGAACATCGCAATGTTTGGCCACAAACGGATCCCATCCCGGGAAGGCGGAATAGAAGTGGTCGTGATGGAGCTGTCCACGCGCATGGCCGCGCTGGGCCACAGCGTCACCTGCTTCAACCGCTCCGGGCATCATGTGAGCGGCCAGGAATATGATGAAGAAAGAGTGTCCGAATACAAGGGCGTGAAGCTGAAAAACGTGCTGACGCTGGACAGAACAGGGCTGGCAGCTATCACCGCCTCTGTTTCCGCGGCAATCAGGACCGCGTTTGGGAAATTCGATGTGGTGCATATCCACGCGGAAGGCCCGGCCTTTATGTGCTGGCTGCCCAAAATGCTGGGAAAACACGTCATTGTGACCATCCACGGGCTGGACTGGGCCAGGGCCAAGTGGGGAAAGCTCGCTTCCTGGTACATCAAAAGCGGGGAAAAGAACGCGGTCAAGTACGCGGATCAGATCATCGTGCTGAGCAAGGGCGTGCAGGATTATTTCCGGGATACCTATCATCGGGACACTGTTTTTATTCCAAACGGCGTAAATAAACCGGAAATCAAAAAAGCCTGTGAAATCGAAAAGCGCTGGGGGCTTCAAAAAGACGGGTACGTCCTGTTTTTAGGCCGGCTCGTGCCCGAAAAGGGCGTTCATTACTTGGTTGAAGCATGGAAGAATATCCGGACGGACAAAAAACTGGTGATCGTGGGGGGAAGCTCCGATACCCAGGACTATATGGACCGGCTGAAGTCGCTGGCCGGGCATGATATGATCTTTACAGGCTTTCAGCAGGGCCAGGTGCTGGAGGAGATGTACAGCAACGCGTATGTTTATGTGCTGCCCAGCGACCTGGAGGGCATGCCCTTAAGCCTTCTGGAGGCAATGAGCTACGGCAACTGCTGCCTGGTATCCAGCATAGAGGAGTGTACCCAGGTCACGGAAGATCACGCGGTGGTTTTTGAAAAAGGAAATATCCAGGATCTGAGAAATAAACTGCAGGAACTGCTCGACCATCCGCAGGAAGTGAAAAAGTACCAGGACGCGGCTTCAGCTTATATCTGCGATAAATACAGCTGGGATGACGTGGTGAGCAGAACGGTCAGCCTGTATCAGGATAGTATGGCCAGGCTCGACAGGCATGAAAATAAACCGGCAATGTAATGTATGGATCCGTAAACCTGGTGAAAGGCGTGGCTCCGGCAGACATCCATCGAATAAACCGTAAGGATGTGCCGAAAAAAATTTAAAGAAAGTGTGTCCGCATGGAAAAAAAAGGAAGCCCTGCGCTTGATGCGCAGCCAAAGAAGAAAAAAATAATGAAAAAGATCTTAAAGCTCTTACTCTTCTTTTTCATTATCCTGGTTGTAACAGTAGTTGCTATCGGCGGCGCCATACTTGTCTATTGGCAGTATACAAAAACACATTACGAAATTTCTTTCTTTCAGGTCACTTCCAAAAAAGTCAGCAGAAACATACGTTTTATTGTTATTTCCGATATCCATAACCGGGAATATGGAGAAAACAATGAATTGCTGATAAACGATATCCGTTCTCTGAATCCGGATCTTATCCTGTTTGCAGGCGATATGGTCATCAAACAGCAGGACGATTACCAGGCCGTGCTGAACCTTGCGACCAACTTAACTGAAATCGCACCCTGCTACGGCATTTTAGGAAATCATGAGAGTGAGCGAATCGTTTTCAGCAATGACAAAGATTTGCCTAAAAAGTTTGAAAATGCGGGATTGAAAATGCTGCGCAACGCGCAGGATATTATACATATCGGCATGGACACCATTCAGCTGATCGGCTTGTCGGCAAGCACGACCTACGGTTTTGAAGAATATGGCGGCCGCGCATTCATGGATAAAACGAGCATAGATCCCTCCGCGTTCTGCGTCGTTATGGCGCATGTTCCGATCTTGTTTGATTCGAAGCTGACTGATTATCAGTTCGATTTGGGCGTCGCCGGCCACGTTCACGGCGGGCTTGCGATTATTCCGTACTTTGGCGGACTGTACAGCAATGAGGAAGGCTTTTTGCCCACTTACTATGCCGGGAAATATATACTGAGCAATGATGCAACCCTGATTATCAGCAGGGGATTAGGAGACTCTCAGAATATTCCCAGGATCAACAATATGCCTGAATTAGCCGTGATCGACGTCAATTGGTATTAAACGGATGACACAGCCGTTCTGTTGAAACCGGCAGATATGCGTGTGTATTCCACATGGAAATGATCAAGTTGCCAAATGGAAGAAGGTGAGCAAATGCAGCTTGGATTACTGAAAAAGAAGAACCCGAACGTATCTTCAAAGAGCGTACTGGAAAAAGGATGGAACTGTTTACGCGAAACATTTGAAGAGTATTGGAAAAGAAGGTTTATCGTTTTTGCTTTGTTTATCCTCGTTTTCGCTGCGTTTTGCTGTTATCATTTTTCGAAAAGCCTGCTCACTGCCACGACGATTGTATCGCTGGATTATGAAGAAGCTTCAAAAGGCCTGACGCCAAGCCATACGCGATTCAATATTTTTGAGATTCAAAGCACCGAGGTGATGGAGCGGCTGATTAAATACGCCGGGCTGGAGGGTGTGATTACGCCCGATGAGCTGAGCGAATGCATCCGGGTAAAGGCAACGCATAACAAAAATGTCAGCGGCAAAGTGAATTTTATCAGTACTTCCTATATCATTACTTTTACACATTCCGACTTAATAAAGGAACGATCGGTTGAAACCATGCTGTCGCTTCTGTGCAAATCTTACCGGGAATTTTTTGTGGAGAACTATGGCATCAACCATTCTATCCTGTCTTTTGATATCAATGACCTGAAATTCAACGATGAATATTTGATGGCTGTAGACCTGCTGGAGCTTAAATGCAACCAATTGGAGAAATATGTGCAGCTTCGCAAGCGGGAAAACAAAAACTATCAGGATCCGGATACCGGCATCACTTTTACCGCGTTGGAACAGCGGGCGAAGAACTTTTATACCTATGACCTGACAAGACTGCGCTCTTACATCATTGAATCCGGCATCGCAAACGACAAAGCAAGTCTGAACGCCATACTGGATTATAAGATCCGTATGGATCGATTGGTCTATGATAAACTGTTAGCGGCATATGAAGAAGACAATAAAGGGATAAAAATGTACGATACCGCCATGAGCGCCATCGTGATGATTCCCACGGAAGACAGTTCGCGGAAATACTATATGTCCAGGACGAAAACCGGGATGGATAACATGGCGCTTCACGCGGATGGACAGCTCTATGGCGCTTCAGAAAAAATGCAGGCAATTTCTACAAACTCCTACCTGATCAAAAAAATGGATTCGGTTTCTCCGCTTGCGGAACAGGTCAATAAAGCCGACGCCATGATCCGGCAGATTGAAGCGTCTCTGGAAGAACTTGCGTCAGATATCAGGAAGACAGACAAAGCCTATACCAGTTACAAAGCCCGCAACTATCTGAGCTTTAAAAGCAGTTACGAGCGCTTTATGGACCGTATCGATATCATTAGCTCCGGTTTTGGATCGGCAGTTCTCCTTTTCTTATCATTCATTGCCGTTTTCCTGCACAAGTTCGTTATAAGGAAGAAAAAGGTAAAGAAGTATGAAAAAATTTAGTATTCTTCGATACCTGAAGCAATTCAGTCTGCTGATATTACTTTTGTCTGTCGCCGGCGCATACGGAATTTATCGCTACGGCAAAAATCAGCAGCGGTATACTGCTTCCGTGGTGATCCAGTACACAAATAAAGGGGCCAACGATGGCTTTACACCGGATGGCAGCGTTTTGAACGTGGAAGAAATCTATTCTTCCACAGTAGTTGACGCTGCGCTGAAAGACCTGGGGTATGAAACCAATATCGATTCCATCCGTTCCAACTGCTATGTGGAAGAGATCATTCCGGAGACGAAGCAAAAACTGATAGATGTATTGCTGGATAAAGGCGAAGAAGTTTCCTATACTCCGAATACATACCGGGTGTTTTTTGTGGGCGGAAGCAGTACAAGTGAAAATTACGCCTGGAATGTTCTGGACGCGATTATCAAAAACTACTGCGAATATTATACAGAAAAGTATGTTGAACAGCGGCTTCAGAACAATGGCGCCACTGCCCTGGAAACGGATGAATATGATTTTATCGAAAGCGCGCAGGTACTTGAGGATGCCGTATCGCAGATGCTGGACTATTTGTTGGAGAAAAGAACATCATGGCCCTATTTTCGATCAATCGATACGGGTTATACCTATGGCGATTTAACAAATATCTATACTTTCTTATACAATTATGAGATTCCAAACCTGTACTCGACCATCCTGGATAATGCGGAAACAAGCGACATTGAAGTGCTCGTAAACCGACTGAAGAAAGAATGCGAGGATCTGGAGCTGACGATCGAAAATCAGGAGGAGCAGGCTGATTATTTAAAAAGCCTGATCGATAATTACAGTGAGCGCAACAAAGATATGATGGATTACCATTATCATAATTCAAGCAACCAGGAAAGCGGCACAGATTACATTCTGAAGCTGGTGGAGGAGGATCGTGAGAGTAATGATAAAGAAACGACGTATGACTCGCTCATACAGGAATATGTAAACCTGCGCATCAGTATCCGAAACAGAGAAATCGAAATGAAGCACAACCAGTACATGCAGTCCGTGTTTGACACGGCGATGGACGTTGCAGGGAGAAAAACATACAGTTCGGAAGAAATCCTGGAAAAGATTGATCATTGCCTGAATCTGGTGAATACATACTATCAGGATGTGGAGCAAACCGGGCGGGAGCTGAACCGTTTCCTGAGCGCTGACTATCTGAAGATGGTCAGCAGTATCACGGTGAGCACCGCGGTGAATATCAAGCTGTATATCGTGATTGCCGTTGTGCTGTTCACTTCGGTCGGCGTCGTTGGCGCTGTGCTGCTGGGCAGGTTGATCGACTTTATCGATTATTTCCTGTATGTTGACAAAACGGTGGGTATTCCGAACCGTGCCAGATGTGATATTTTTATTGAAGAAAACTCGAAAAAGCTGCTTTCGGAAAACTATTCCTGCCTCGCGCTGAAGATGACATCGTTGAACGATATTTCCAAAAATTTCGGACGTGCGACCGGCGACGCGGTGCTCAAGGACTTTGGCCTGATCCTCAAGAGCTTCGGCGATCTGTACGGTTTTGTGGGATATAACGGCAGCGGCAGCTTTATGATGTTCTTCCCGGAGTGTTCCGCGACGAAGCTGAATGTTATGATTGAGGCGATTGGCCGCCAGGTGGAGGAATACAATAAACTGAATCCGGGCCACGAGATTCGTTATACTTATGGCAAATCTGAAACTGACGAGGACAGCACCTTTGATATCCGTGGTTTGCTCCGCCTTGCCTTGCAGAGGATGAATATGGCAAAGCCGGCCTGACCTTCTTATATCGTGTTGACGAATCTGTTGGCAGTGAGGAGGAGAGATTGATATGGCGAGGAATCATCTGGTCGATTGTTTAAAGGCATATTCGTGTTTGCTGGTGGTGTTTGGGCATGTGATATTCGGCATTCAGAACATGGGAGGGATTTCTCAGCCGCAGTTTGCTCCCTATCTGAAGGATTTCATATGGACCTTCCATGTGCCGCTCTTTATGTTTTTAAGCGGATTTGTCTACCGGATCACCGGCGAATGGAAGGGCAAAAAAACACGGTGGCAGTTTATCCTGCATAAAGCGGTGAACTTGGGGGTTCCCTATATCGTGTTTTCTATTCTGTATGTCCTGATCAACAGCAGGATTCCCGGCACAAATTTCTCCCACTCAGCGCAGGAACTCCTGTACCTGTGGAAAACGCCTGTGGCTCAGTACTGGTTTCTGCGTACGCTGTTTCTCCTGTTTGTGATATATGTGTTGCTCTCCAGGTTTTTGAGCAATATATGGATCACGGTCATCCTCACGGTGCTGAGCTGTGTACATCTGCTTTTTCCCGAGCTTCCTTTTCTTTCTTTGGGAAATATCATAAATTGGGCGTTTGCCTTCGGTTTTGGCGTCTGTCTGGCTTCTTTGAATAATCTCTGCTTTTCTGGCGTCAAGGCGGCGGCGGTGATTGCGGGGCATCTGGCGCTGGAAGCCGTTTTCCTGCTGACAGGCATCAGCGGCCTGCCCGTGATCGTGGAGATCGAAAGAGCGGCTGGGATCATTGCCAGCATAGCGGTTGTTTCGTTGCTGGTTAAAAATGCCAATATTGAAAAATTTCTGCTTTACATCAGCCGGTATTCCTTCCCAATTTACCTGCTGCACACCTTCTTTACCGCAGGCGTCCGAATCCTGCTGCAAAAAGCCGGGATCCACAATTATGCGCTTCATGTAGGGATTGGAATGCTGCTGGGTGTCGCGCTGCCGTTGCTGATCGCAATCATCATGGAAAAGACGGTTTGGCTGAATTTTGTGCTGTATCCATCGCAAACGCTCAAAAAGCTGAAGCAACAACGTGCGGCAGTCCATTAACGACGGTTAAAACCTTATTGTATTCAGGGAGGAAGACCGGTGCCATATAAAAGAGTGCTTCCATATGGAGTAGAAGATGCAGAACCGCAAAGGCCCAAAAAAGTACCGCCGCGATTTGTCACTTTTATAGCAATTTTATGCACCGTTATTGCGGGTCTGGGTGATTGGGGCGTACTCAATAGAATGCTGAAAGGGCTGCCCAAAGCGGTGGCGCTGGGGACGATTGCATGCGCGGTTTTGAATTATCTTGTGGACGCAGATTTTGTCAATATCAAAAAGGCGCTCAGTTATCTGCCGCTGTATATGCTCCTGATTGCTGTCTATACGTCCATCAGCATGTATATTTGGCTGATGGATTTGTCGAAAGTATCCTCTATCAGCGCAGGCGCGCAAAAAATCCTTTTTCAGGCGATTACCATCATATATGCGATTTGCATGTGTTATCTGTTTGAGGACCGGGCGATCAATTTTCTGTTTTTGGGGATGGTTATCACAAACGGAAGCATTATGCTCCTGGAGATGCCGAAATACGGAATTGCCAACAGTATATTATCCGTCATTACCTGTGTCATCACTTTCGGCGGAGCGTCCGGGTTTGTCCGCGCAATGGAAATCCATGACATCACCTTTCTCTTTGGCCAATTTTTAATCTATTATATGATGTTCGCCCCAAGAAAAACGCCAACGGAAAGAAAAAGACGGTATATCTGTATTGGCTTTTGCATTTTTTTCATGCTGGTTGGATTAAAGCGCAGCACCTTGCCGGCTGTAGCAATGATGTGTATCTATGTAAAAGTCCTCCGAATGTTTAAAAAGCCAGAGCCTCTTATGCTGGCGACAGGAATCGGCCTGTTCCTGTTCTCATATGTCTATGTTTATCTGGCCCGTACGGGGATCATGGTTGACTTCTTGGAATCGATGGGCATCGAAATGCTGGGCCGCGATAAGCTGTGGACGCTGCCCAATGATTATTATGAGTTTTCGCCTTTCTGGAAAGGGCTGGGCTTTGAAGGCGTAGACGACCTGATTAAAATGTTTTATCAAGCGGGGCTCATCACCTCCACCTTTCCGCTGCATAATGATTTTTTGAGAATCTTTATTGAACTTGGCGCAATCGGCTTTACCCTTTGGGGCGGAATTCATTATATTCTGTATCCGCTGTACTGGATGAAACGCTATGATACTGAAACCTGTATGCTGTACATGGCTCTCGTGTGCTATATGACGGTTACGTATCTGACAGATAACACCGCTTTCTATTTTTGGTGTAGCATCGGCCTGAGAACGATTCCAATGAGCTACAGCTACCGTATCTATAAAGCGGAAAAGATCAGGCGATGGAAAGCGCCAACGGTCGAAACTGCCGCCGATTTAATTTGGGATATTGAAACAGGAGGGTAATCTAATATGGGAAATCAACTAAAGGGGTTGGTGGGCTCTGGCCCATCAAAATTAAAAGGAAAACAGAAAATAGAGCACCAGTTGAAAAAGCTGCCGCTGTACCTGAAAAACGTATTTCTCCTGGCGGCGCTCTGGCCTGTCGCCACGGTGCTGAGAAAAACGAATAAAACATACCGCGGCCTTTGGCTGGTCTCGGAGCGCGGCATAGACGCCCGGGACAACGGGTACTGGTTTTTCCGTTACCTGCGGGAAAAGCAGCCGCAGGTGAACACCTGCTTTGTGATCGACAAATCCAGCCCGGACTATGAGAAAGTCGCGCGGCTCGGCAATACCGTGGCATACCGTTCGCTCCGCCATTACCTCATGTATCTGGCGGCGGATCAACTGATCAGCACCCACGTGCAGCCCGCTTCTCCCGATCTGATGACCTATTATCACCTGCGCCAAATCGGCATCCATCCACGCGGCAAACAGGTTTTCCTGCAGCATGGGATCATCATGAATGAGATGAAATGGATGCGGTATCCCCAATTGAAGCTTGACTTTTTTGCCAGCGGCGGGAAAATGGAATATGATTATCTGGCGGGCGAATTCGGTTTTCCGGAAGGGGTCGTTCAGTATACAGGCCTGTGCCGCTATGACAACCTGATGCGGGGCAATCATCCCTCCAATGAGATCCTGGTGATGCCCACCTGGCGCAGCTCGAATTATCCCATGGGTGAACAGTTTTATGAAACGCCTTTTTATCAGTATTATCAGTCTTTGCTGAATCATCCACGCCTGCTCAAACTGCTGGAAGAACGTGATCTGAAGCTGCTCTTTTATCCGCATATCGAACTGCAAAAAGAATTGGACAAATTTAAATCACCGTCTGAACGGATCATCCTGGCAAGCTGGCGTGAATACGATGTGCAGACCCTTATGATGCGCTGCAATATGATGATTACAGATTATTCCAGCGTGCATTTCGATGTGGGCTATATGGAAAAGCCAATAATTTATTACCAGTTTGATTATGAAGACTTCCGGAAGTTCAGTTATCAGGAAGGCTATTTTTCCTGTGAGAAGCACGGTTTCGGCCCTGTGGTCAAAACAGAAGAAGCGTTGATGGAAGCCCTGATCGCATGCGCCCGGAATGATTTCCGGATGGAGAAAAAGTACCATGACCGGTTGGACGCCTTCTTCCAGATGCGGGACGAGAAAAACTGCGAGCGGACGTACCAGGCTTTGTGTAGGCTGATGAAAAAACAATAAGCGAAGTGCCGAAGCATAAACAGGAGGGAGCGAAAAAGATGATTCGTGTTTTGCATTCTGTCAGCAATATGGCCCGGGCCGGGATTGAAACGTTCCTGATGAACTACTACCGGGAAATGGACCGGGAGCAGATTCAGTTTGACTTTCTGGCAAACAAACCTACTCCCGGAGAATATGACGAAGAAGTACGCGCTATGGGCGGCAGGGTTTTTATCAGCCCGGGACTCAATCCCCTGCATTTCCCGCAGTATAAACGATTCATGGCGGATTTGCTCCGCAGCAATCCCGATATCAAAATCGTTCATTCCCATAATGGCGCCATGGGCTATTACGCGCTCCAAAGCGCCAAGGACGCGGGCCTGCCAATCCGTATCGCGCACGCGCACAATACAAAGATACTCCGTGATTCCAAGTATCCGCTGAAAGCAGTATGCAAGCAGCTGCTGCGGGGTGCGGCCACGGATTACTGGGGGTGCGGCAGAGACGCGGGCATATTCTATTATGGAGAAAAGCGCTGGAAAGCCTCTGGCTTCATTCTGCATAACGCCATTGATCTCCCCAGGTTCCGGTTCCAGCCGGACGTCCGGCACCGCATACGGCAGCTCCACAATTTGGAAAATTATTTTGTGATCGGCCATGTGGGCAGGTTCAACCAGCAAAAAAACCACACCCGTTTGCTGGATATTTTCGCGGCTGTCGCAAAGGCTGACCCGGAAGCCCGCCTTGCCCTGATCGGCGTAGGCGAATTGGAGCAGTCCACCCGGGAGAAAGCCAAGGCGCTTGGCCTCCAGGATAAAGTGCTTTTCCTTGGGCAGATGGCCAATGTGAATGAATGGTACCAGGCCATGGATTGCTTCGTGCTCCCCTCGCTTTTTGAAGGGCTTCCTGTGGTAGGCATAGAAGCCCAGGCGGCCGGCCTGCCCTGCTTCTTTTCCGACCAGGTGACCGACGAGGTCCTGCTCTTGCCGGAGGCCTGCCGCGTTTCCCTTCAGGCAAGCGATGAAGAATGGGCCCGCAGGATCCTTGCCGCCAAACAGGCGGACAACATCCGGGAACAGGGCGAGGACATTGTCCGCCAGGCAGGCTATGACATCTATGCGGAAGGACAGAAGCTTCAGGAGATCTATCTGAAAATGGCTGCCCGCACGGCAAATGCCAGAAAATAGTTACAAACGGTTGTTGCGTGTACCAATCTACCAACAGATTCAGCGCAAAGGAGAAAACAGATGCTCAGCGTGATCGTGCCCGTTTACAACGTGGAAAAATATCTGCATCGCTGTGTGGACAGCATTCTGAAACAAACCTATCCTGATTTTGAGTTGATTCTGGTGGATGACGGTTCGCCGGATCAGTGTCCGCAGATCTGCGATGAATACGCCCGCAAGGATCCCCGCGTGAAGGTCATCCACAAACCCAACGGGGGCTTGGTTTCCGCGCGGAATGCGGGTATCCTGGCCAGCCGGGGGGATTATATCTGCTACGTGGACAGCGACGACTGGGCGGATGAAAATATGCTGCAATTCGTCCACGATACGCTGGCCAAATCTCCCGTGCCGCTGGATATGGTGCTTTTCGCCGCCCATGACGTATTTAAAGACCATATGGGTGAAACCGTCAATCATGTTCCGGAAGGATACTACGACCGGGAACGGCTGGAAAAAGAAGTTTTCCCCAGGCTGATCGTCGACGACCGGAACGGCTTATACGCGGGATGCATCCAGGCGCATACCTGGGACAAAGCCTGCAGGCGGGAACTGCAGGTCAAATGCTACACCCGGGATGAAAGGATCCGTGTTTTTACGGACGTGCCCATGACCTATGAATGCCTGCTGAACTGCCAGAATATTTACGTATGCAATCAGCACCTGTATTATTACAACAGAACCAACGAGGGTTCTATCCGCGCCAAAAGCAAGGAAAACCTTTTGACAAAGAGTTTTTACTATTTGACGGATTATATGCAGCAGCACATGCGCGGCGTTTCGCCTGCCATAGATCGGCAGCTTAACGAATTTCCCGTCGCTTTGATCATCCGCACGGGAAAGTGGCACGCCAAAAGCGCTCCCTCTTTTCGGGAAGCGGTACGTCGTATGAAGGGAGTGCTGCAGGAATCGGACCTGCTCTCGCTGGTCTCTGTAAAGGGTTTGCCCCTCATTCCAAAAATTCTGATTCTTTTATTCAAGCTGCGCCTGTATTCATTCACTATGCTGTTGTTCGCAGTAAAGGTGCGCATGGAAGCGGCAAAATCATAATGGATTTCGCGCCGCTCAAACGGCGTGAGATTTGATCAGGAAAGGAACGGTTGTTCATGAAAATTGAACGCACGAAAAACGCTGCGCGGAATATCGCCTTCGGCAGCATGCTGAAAATGCTCAACATGGTGATTCCTTTCATCATGCGATCGATCCTGCTGCATTATCTGGGCGTACAATACCTGGGGCTGAGCGGCCTTTTCAGATCGCTCCTTTCATTTTTGAATTTAGCTGAGCTTGGCGTGGGCAGCGCGATGGTGTTCAGCATGTACAAGCCCATCGCCGAGGACAATACAAAAGAGATTTGCGCGCTGATGCGCCTGTACCGCACGTTCTACCGGATCATCGGCCTGTTCATTGCCGTGGTAGGTCTGGCAATCACGCCATTCCTGCGCAACCTGATCAGCGGCGACCTGCCGGCAGACATGAACCTGTATATCCTGTATTTCATCAATCTGGGATACACGGTGCTCTCCTATTGGCTGTTTGCCTATAAGAGCAGTCTGCTCAACGCGCACCAGCGCACAGACGTAATCAGCAAAGTCAGCCTGTGCATTCATTTGGTGGAATATGCATTGAAGCTCCTGTCCCTGATTATTTTCAGAAATTATTACATTTACCTTGTCATCCAGCTGCTCTCTCAGGTCGCGATCAATTTGGCAACCGCAGTGCAGGTAACGAAGATGTATCCGGACTATTTGCCCAAGGGCCGCCTGCCCAGGGAAAAAGTGATGGATATCGTACATCGGGTGCGGGATCTGTTCACCGCCAAATTCTCCTACGTCATTTTTAATTCCGCAGACACGCTGGTTATTTCCGCTTTTATGGGCCTGGCTCCTTTGGCGCTCTATCAGAACTACTACTTTGTCATTGCTTCGCTGAACACCTTTTTGAACATTATCATCCAGGCCTGCATCGCCGGCGTGGGCAACAGCCTGGTTACGGAAAGCGAAGAAAAGAATATTAAAGACCTGACCAAGTTCACCATATTGTTCGGCTGGGTCATGGGCATCAGCAGCGCCATGCTGCTATGCATGTATCAGCCATTTATGCAAATCTGGATGGGAAAGGAAAACTTGCTCATCTTCAGTTATGTGATATGCTTCGTCATCTATTACTACACGGAGGGAATGAACAGGGTCATCAACATGTTCAAGGATGCGGCGGGCATCTGGCGCAAGGATCGGTGGCGCCCGCTGACGGCGGCGCTGGTGAATCTGGCCCTCAACCTGGCTACTGTGCAATGGCTGGGCCTGTACGGCGTGCTGCTGTCCTCCGTGATCTCCATGGTGGCGGTGCAGATTCCCTGGCTGTTCCATAACCTGTTTCAGGAAGTGTTTCCGCATAAATACCTGTGGCAGTATGTGCGCCTTTTCTGCGGCCTTGCGGTGTTGACGCTCCTGTCCTGTGTCGGCTCGATACTCGCGTGTTCCGCAATCCATCTGAGTGTATGGCCTTCCCTGATCATCAATGCCTGTTTCAGCTTTATCATTTCCAGTGCCCTTTTCTTCGCGGTGTATGGCAGAAACAAATTGTTCCGGGAAAGCATTGCGCAAATCAAGCGTAATCTTATAAAGAGGAAGGCAGCCTAAACGATCTTCGTTTCTTGTGATTGGGCCGATCAATCAGGTAAAAGCCATTGACCTTCGGCCCTTTTGTGAGTATAATATCATACAGGTGAACAAAGATAAGCGAAGTAAACGGACGCGGACGAGTCAGAAAAAACTGCAATACAGATATTTAGATTTGGCGGGTGAAATGGGATGAAAATCGGAATATTGACGCATCAGTATATCAACAACTATGGCGCGTTCCTGCAGGCGTGGGCTTTGAGGCAGGCAATTGCCGGGCTCTTTCCGGAGGATGAGGTGCAGATCATTGACTATGTCAATTTGAAGCACTTTATTATCAATACGGGCGGCTGGTTCCGGTTCTACAAGAACAGGGAAACGCTGAAAGAATGGCTGCAGAAAACCAGGCTTCCACATACTTTCGCAAAAGCCAGAAGACAGCATATGGTTCTGTCAAAAAGATGCTTCAATGCCCAACAGATCAACGCGCTTGGATTTGACTGCATTATCGTGGGCAGCGACGAGGTGTGGAACTATAAAGATTCAAAAGGAAACGCCGAACTGAAATTCGGAATAGGCCTGACATGCAAGCATCTGATCGCCTATGCGCCCAGCGTAGGAAAGGTCACGGCGGAAGAAACCGTGCCGCAGTATGTAATTGACGGCATCAGGAAGTTCAAGTATATTTCCGCGCGGGACGATTTGACCGAGCAATTGGCCAAACGGGTGACCGGAAAAGCGCCCACAAGGGTGCTCGACCCCACTTTTCTTACGGAGTTTCCCCGTGCGGATGCCCGGTCGGGGAAAAAACCGTATATTCTGTTCTATTATTGTGATAAATTGCCCGAACCAATTTTGACCCAAATTTTTTCTTACGCTAAACAGCATGATCTGGATGTTCTTGGCGCGGGTGAGTGCGATAAGAGATACTCCGCGATCACGATCAATCTGACGCCGTTTGAATGGATCGAAATGTTTAAAAACGCTGAATTTGTATTCACCGGCACATTTCACGGCGCGGTGTTTTCCATCCTGAATCAGCGGCAGTTCAAGGTCTATTTGACGAATGAAAGCCGGATCAAAAAAGTCACGGCGCTGCTGAATGAGCTAGGCATATCAAACCGCGTGATCGGTTCCGATTTCCAGTTTGATCTGGAAGCCATGAAATCGGAAATCAATTACAGCGGGATTCAGCCGGTCATCGAGCAGAAACGGCAGATGAGCAAGCAATACCTGAAAGACGCGATTGGTTCAGCCAAAAAATGAAAAAGGAAGCTTCTTGTGTTACGATGTGAAGCCTGAATCATGGACAGCGCGGAATCATTTTAAAGTGACAGATGATTCGGCAAAGATACTTCTGCGAGGATAAAATGAAAAAAATTGTTCTGTATTCGGATAAAAAAGATTGCTGCGGCTGCGGGGCATGTATGAACGCATGTCCCCAATCTGCCATAAAGATGTGCGAGGATGAGCATGGATTTGTATACCCCGTGATCGTTGATGACCTTTGCATCGGGTGCGGAGCGTGCGAAAAAGCGTGTGTTTACCAGAACAGTCCTGATGTACATCCGCCCCTGCACGCTTATGCTGCGGCTGCCAGAGATAATGGCGTCATTACCAAGTCAGCGTCCGGCGGAGCGTTCGCGGTGATTGCCGATAAAGTATTGAGCGGCGGCGGCGTTGTTTACGGGTGTGCTTTGGTATTTGAGGACAGCCACTTAGAACCCCGGCATATAAGGATCGACAGCGTGGAAGATATTCCTATGCTCCAAGGATCAAAATATGTTCAGAGCGAGATCGGCGGCACATATAAAAAGGCAAAACAGGATCTTACCGAAGGAAAAAGCGTTCTGTTCACAGGCACGCCCTGCCAGATCGCAGGATTAAAGCAGTATTTGAAGAAAGAGTATGACAAACTTCTGACCGTTGAGATCATCTGCCACGGCGTCCCCGGCAAAAGGCTGTTTCAGGAATTTTTGGAATACTATGGGGAGAAGCTTGGCGGCAAAATTACAGCATTCTATTTCAGGGATAAAAGCAAAGGCCAGGGCATGGTTTCCCGGTGTGTCTATCAGGATCCGGCGGGGAGCAAAAAGGAAAGCATTAAAAATGGAAACCTGCTGGCGTACATTTTTTTCTTCCTGAAATCCTACACATACCGTATCAACTGCTACAGCTGTCCTTTTGCCAGGCCCGAACGGGTGGCTGACATCACGCTGGGCGATTACTGGGGTTTCCATGAAGAGTATCCGCAGTATCATGAATCGCAGGGGCTGTCAAACGGCAGAGGGATTTCCTGTGTCCTGGTCAATTCTGAGAAAGGGAAACAGATGTGGGATACGTGCCAGGACCAGTTAATTTCAATGCCGTCTGAGTTTGAGAAGATCGCCCGCCACAACGATCAGCTGAGAAAACCGAGCAAATACGATCAGAAAAGAGAAACGATTCTTCATATATTTGATACAGAAGGATACGCGGGAGTGGAACGTTTTTTTAAAGCACATTTTAAGAAGGACATTGCCAAGCAGACGCTAGCCAGTATGGTACCCAAGGATTTAAAGCGGCGGGTGAAAAAGCTGATAGGCCGTCTGTATCAATGGAAAAGAAGCTAAATATATATACCGAATCCGGCATGTCTTTTTTGCGTGCCTACGCTTCCAGGAGTCAAGCTCTGCCAGCCTGACATGGAATCTGCCGCGCTTGTTTCCGGCAGTGGAACCGCCGGCCCGGACAGGCGTAAGCCTTGGAACTTTTCCGGCGAATCACTTTTCATCCCGCTTTTTATATGATATACTGCGGAAAAAGTGATTGTTTTCCGGGAGGGATGGGGATGGAATACATCGCTGCTGCGGCGTTCGGGCTGGAAGGAATCGTAAAGCGGGAGCTAAAGCATTTGGGCATGGAAGCCAAGGCGGAAACCGGCGGGGCGCGGTTCAGCGCTTCGCCCGTGGAAGCGTTCAGGGCCAACCTGTGGCTTCGGACAGCGGACAGGGTGCTTTTGGTGGCGGGCGAGGGAAAAACGCTGAGCTTTGAGGATCTGTTCCAGCTGGTGTTCAGTCTGCCCTGGGAGGATTATCTGCCGAAAAACGCCCGGTTCCCGGTGAGCGGCAAGTGCGCCCGGAGCCGGCTCATGAGCGTGCGGGACTGCCAGGCCATCACGAAAAAAGCCATCGCGGAACGGCTGAAGCGGCATTATAGGACCCAGTGGTTCCCGGAGGACGGGCCCGAATACCCCATCGACGTTTCCATCCATGGCGACCTGGCCCGCCTGACGATCGACACCAGCGGCACGGCGCTGAACCGACGCGGCTACCGCACCTGGAACGGCGAAGCGCCTTTGCGGGAAACCCTGGCCGCCGCGCTGGTGATGCTGTCGCCCTGGGAAAAGGACATGCCGCTGTGGGATCCCTGCTGCGGCACGGGCACGCTGCTGATCGAGGCGGCGTACCTGCGTTCCCGCCGCGCGCCGGGGCTGACGCGGAATTTTGCCTGCGAAGCCTGGCCCGATTTCCCGAAAAAGGAAATGGAGGGCATCCGGCGGGAAGCTGAAGCGCAGTTTGATCCCGGGCGGATCGGTATGATCGGCGGCAGCGACGTCGACCCGGAAGCGCTGACCTTGTGCAAACGCCACATCAAGCAGGCGGGGCTTTCGGGAAAAATCACCGTCATGCAGAAGGATCTGCGGGATCTGCAGCTGGAAGCCGCATCTCCCCTGTTCCTGCTGAACCCGCCCTACGGCGAGCGCCTGAGCGATAAAAAGAACTGCGAACAGCTGTACCGCGGCCTTCGCGCCTTGTCCGACCGCCACCCCGGCAGCCGCATGGGCGTCATCACCGCCCATCCCGGTTTTGAGCGCTGCTACGGCAAACGGGCCGGGCAAAAGCGGCGGCTGTACAACGGCAGGCTGGAATGTGAATTCATGATTTTTTGAGAAGGCAGACGTATGACAGCTTTATATTCTGGCGATGAAATGAAACGTATGCGGCGCCGGGCCGCTTGGAGCGGGGCGGTGGCCTGGGGGCTGCTGGCCCTGGGCTGGGCAGCCTGCGCGGTTTTATGCTTTTTTGTGCGCACGGCCAACGCAAAGCGGATGCTGTTTCTCATCATTGGGCTGGCGACGGTATCCGGGTGGATGTTTATCCTGCTGCGGCAGTTGGTCTATGCCCCCGCCCATGCGGAGGCCCATCACATGGCGGGCATTTTGGCGGATGCGGCAGAGAAAGAGTATGAAGGAGAGCTTCGCGTCGCCCCCGGCGCGTTCCGTATCCCCAGGAGCATCACGGTCAGGAAAGCCAGCGTCCGGCAGGGCGAAGAGACTGTTTCCCTGAGCATCGACGCCAGCCTGGCCCGCTGCCTGCCGCCCGACGGAACCTGGGTGCGGGTAAAGGCCGTACGGAAATACATCACTGCGTTCGAGGTGCGCCATGGGTAAGATCAAAGCATTCTTTTCGCTCATCCCGGCGCTCATCCTCTGGCTCATGCTGTCCGCGCTGGTGTGGGGTTTCGTGTTCACCCGCATCACCGACACCGATCCCGCCCATAAGCTGACCCTGTTTATCGACACGCAGGTGGCCGACGCCACAGCGCTGGCGGTGCGGCTGGAAGAGCATGTGGGCGGAAACATCCGGATGGTGAAGGTGCACCCCTTTACTTACGCCATGCTGGACGGGGAACAGCTGAAAGCCGCCGACCTGTTTATCATCCGGGCGGACCGCATGGAAACCTACGGGGACTGGCTGGCGCCTCTGCCGGAGGAAATGCGGGGGGAGGGGCCGGAATACCTCCGCGGCGGCGATGCCTGGGGGATCCTGGCATTTGACGCGGAAAGCAAGACCGGCCTCGCCGCCGATTGCGTCGCCTACCTGGTCCCCGGCGAGCCGGCATGGGATTATTATTTATGCTTCGGCAACCAGTCCCTCCATTTCCCGACGCAGCCGAACGCCGTGGACAGCGCCGCTGTGGACGCGGCGAAGCTGCTTCTCACCATGCGATGAACAGGAGGATGCGCCTATGAAGAAAATCTGGCTGGCCCTGCTGCTTCTGCTGATTCCCGTCCTGGCGGCGGCGGAAGATGGCATCTATGTGAAGCAGGTGGAGCATCTGCCAAAGGACTTCATCTTCGGCATGGACATTTCCAGCGTGATCGCCGAGGAAAACAGCGGCGTCATATATTACGATTTCGACGGGAACCGGCAGGATATTTTCAGGATCCTGGCGGACAACGGCATCACGCATATCCGCGTGCGGGTGTGGAACCATCCCTTTGACGCGGAAGGAAGGGGCTTTGGCGGCGGAAACTGCGACATCGAAAACGCCGTGCGCATCGGCAAACGCGCCGCAAAATACGGCCTTAAGCTGATCGTGGACTTCCACTATTCCGATTTCTGGGCTGACCCCGGCAAGCAGATGGTTCCGCTGGCCTGGAAGGATATGGGCGCGGAAGAAAAGGCGGAGGCCCTGTACACGTATACAAAGGACTGCCTTACGCGGCTCCTCGGCGCGGGGGCGGACGTGGCCATGGTGCAGGTGGGCAACGAAACCACCTTAGGGCTCTGCGGGGAATATGACTGGGTCCATATCCAGCGGCTCATGAAAGCAGGGGTCCGGGCGGTGCGCGAAATCTGCCCGGAGGCGCTGGCCGCCCTGCATTTCACCGACCCCCAGAATACCGGGGACTTCCTTTGGTATGCTAAAACGCTGAGCGAATATGGGGTGGGTTACGACGTATTCGCCACCTCCTATTATCCCTTCTGGCACGGCACGCTGGACAACCTGGCCCGGGCGCTTACCGAGATTGCCGAAACCTACGGCAAGCAAGTGATGGTGATGGAAACCTCCTGGCCCTATACCGGCGAGGACACCGATTTTTCCGGGAACAGCGTCAGCGGCGACAGCCCGTCAATGCCTTATTCCGTCCAGGGCCAGATCAACAGCCTGCGGGACATCACCGATACCATCGTGAACCGGGTCAAAAACGGCATCGGGGTGGTGTACTGGGAAGGGGCGTGGATCACCGTGGGCGGGGCGTCCCGGGAGGAAAACAGCAGGCTGTGGGAGGAATACGGCTCCGGCTGGGCCTCCAGCTGGGCCGCCGCTTACGACCCCGCAGACGCGGGCGTATACTACGGCGGCAGCGCGGTGGACAACCAGGCGCTGTTTGACCCCCAGGGGCGTCCCCTGGAATCGCTGAAGGTGTTCAGCCGTATGCGCGATGGATACGGCCTGGCCGTTGAACCGGACGAACCGGAGGAAACAGAGGCCCCCGGCGAAGCGGAAGTCCAGGTCAATTACATCATCGACCCCAGCTTTGAGGACGGCGGGGAGGGGTGGATCTTCCGGGACCTGCGCCACGCCAGAGAGCTTTACGTGGAGGAGAAGCAGGCGGATTCCCTGACCGGCACAAAGCACGCCCATTTCTGGAGCGCGGAACCCAACAGCGTGGAGTTCATCCTGGAGCAGCAGGCAGCCGATCTTCCGGAAGGGACCTTCGCTTTCTCCATCTCCATCATGGGCGGCGACGCCGGGGACTACGAGGCTTATGCCTATGTGAAGATCGACGGGGAAACCGTCGCCACCGCGCCGATGAAAATCACCTCCTGGAACAACTGGGACACCGGCGCCATTCCCGCGTTTTACCACCCCGCGGGAACCGAGGCCGCCGTGGGTGTATACGTGAAATGCCAGGGGAGGGGCACCGGCGCGTGGGGAAAGATCGACGACGCGCTGCTCACCCCGGTCACAGAATGACGGGCCCACGGGCGAAGCCGTGGCGCGTGTCGGCAGGCCCCGAATGGGCGCACGGCTGGCAGCATGCCATAGTAACGAGGAGACCGGCGCGCAGCGCGGTCGGCCGTCCCGCCGACTCCCGAAAGGGCAGGCGGCGGGCGTTATAGTTTAATGATGCTTTTTTATAAAAAATCCGTACATATTTCGTACAATTCAGCCGAATATCATCTTGACAAAACGATCAAAGAAAGGTAAAATTATTTCCGAATAAGGACCAAATTTGTCTGTGCCGCGGCTGCCCGCGGAGATGTTTGGCCTGAAAATCGGATATGAAAGGATGAACGTACCATGAAAAAACTTCTGGCGATTGCTCTGGCTTTGGTCATGGCGCTGTCCCTGATGGGCACCGCGCTGGCGAGCGACCTGGCCGGCACCTATGACATCAAGATCTGGGTGGCTGAAAAGGCCGTTGACCTGACCAAACAGCAGATCGAAGACTTCAATGCGTCCAACGAACTGGGCATCGTGTTCAACGCCACGGTGGAGCCTGTTTCCGAAGCTGACGCCGCCACCAATATGATTACCGACGTGGAAGCCGGCGGCGACATTTACTGCTTCGCGCAGGATCAGTTCGCCCGCCTGGTGCAGGCCGGCGCGCTGGCGAAGCTGGGCAAGAAGGCCGCTGAAACCGTGACCGCCAACAACGACGCGGGCACCGTGGCCGCCGCCACCTCCGGCGACACCCTGTACGCCTACCCCCTGACCAGCGACAACGGCTACTTCATGTACTATGACAAGTCCGTCATCCCCGAAGAGGACGTGGATTCCCTGGAAGCCCTGATCGCCGACTGCGAGAAGGCCCAGAAGTATTTCGCCATGGAAACCAACACCTCCGCCTGGTACGCCGCCGCCTTCTTCTTCGGCACCGGCTGCGTGTCTGAATGGATCACCGACAACGACGGCTCCTTCATCGAAGTGCACGATACCTTCAACAGCCCCCAGGGCCTCATCGCCGCCAAGGGCATGAAGAAGCTGGTGGATTCTCCCTTCAGCCTGAGCAGCTCCCAGGCTGACGCTTTCGCCTCCGACGCCGCTGTGGTGGTGACCGGTATCTGGGCCTATGAAGACATCGCCAAGATGCTGGGCGACAACATGGGCGTGACCGACCTGCCCTCCTTCGAAGTGGACGGCCAGACGTACCACATCGGTTCCTTCAACGGCTGCAAGCTGCTGGGCGTCAAGCCCCAGGAAGACGCCCTGAAGGCCGCCGCCCTGCACCAGCTGGCCCAGTACCTGACCGGCGAAAAGTGCCAGATGGAGCGCTTTGAAGCCCTGTCCTGGGGCCCCTCCAACGTGGCCGCCCAGGCCTCCGAAGCCGTGCAGGCCAACCCCGGCCTGGCCGCCCTCATCAAGCAGGCGCCCTATTCTGTGCCCCAGGGCCAGATCCACGGCTCCTGGTGGGACATCGCCAAGGTCATCGCTGACGACGTGAAGGCCGCCACCGACGAAGCGGGCCTGCAGGCCGCTCTGGACAGCTACACCGACAAGATCGCTTCCCTGTTCACCATGAGCGACGACGTGAAGTTCGGCTGGACACTGATCGGCGCTGTGAACGGCTCCATGTGGGACAAGGACTTCCCCATGACCAAGATCTCCGCTTCCGAATGGAAGACCGACGAAGCCTACGCCATGGAAGCCGGCACTGAATTCAAAGTGCGCCAGGGCCTGAGCTGGGACAACAACTTCCCCGCCGACAACTTCAAGGTAGAAGAAGCGGGCACCTATTTCGTGGTGTTCAACGAGAGCACCGGCGAAGTTTCCCTGTCCGCCGAATAATCAAAGGGAAATTGCTTGATTAAAACCTAATCCAGCAATCGGAAAACCGGAAGGGCCGGAACCAATCCCGATTGGTTCCGGCCCTTTTCATAAAGGAGTGGAGCGAGGGCATGAAAACGTATTCTGACCTTGAATTCCTCAAGCTGACAAAGTTCGAGAAATTCAAGTATAAATTTCTGAGCTTCTTCGCCGGGATCCCAAAGGCCCTGCTGAACCTGCTGCTGGCCCTGTGGAACCTGATCAAAGGCGCGGGCGTGAAAATCGGAAAGGAAATCGCCGACATCTGTTCCACGTTCGTCCACGGCGACTGGAAGACCAAGCTGTCCTTTGTGGTGATGGGCTTTGGCTGCCTGGCGCGGGGACAGATCCTGCGGGGCATCCTGTTCCTGGTGTTTGAAATCGTGTTTATCGGCTACATGCTGCTGGCGGGCGGCTACTGGCTTTCCATGCTGCCCAGCCTGGGCCTGCAGGGGCCGACCAAGGAATACAATGAGATCCTGGACGTGGAAGTGACGGCTTTCCACGACAATTCCTTCAAGATCCTGCTGTACGGCGTGCTGACCATGTTCTTCATCGTGGCCTTCATTTACACCTGGCGGCAGAACGTGAAGCAGAACCAGCTGGCCGAAAAGATCCTGGCCTCCGGCAAAAAGCTGCGCTCCGGCAAGGACGACCTGCGTTCCCTGGTGGACGACCAGTTCCATAAGACCCTGCTGGCCCTGCCGCTGACGGGCATCCTGCTCTTTACGGTGCTGCCCATCCTGTTCATGATCCTGGTGGCCTTTACCAACTACGACGGCACCCACAACGGCTATACCAACAACCTGTTCACCTGGGTGGGGATGGATAACTTCAACACCATGCTCTCCTGGACGTCCGGCAGCGGCGGCAGCACCCAGTCCTATTCCGCCACCTTCGGCGAGGTGCTGGTGTGGACGCTGATCTGGGCCTTTTTCGCCACCTTCACCAACTATTTCCTGGGCATGTTCGTGGCCATGGCCATCAACAAGAAGGGCATCAGGCTGAAGAAGGTATGGCGCACCATTTTGGTTTTGACCATCGCCATCCCCCAGTTTATCTCCCTCCTGTACGTTTCCAAGATGTTCGCCAAGAACGGCATCGTGAACGGCTTCCTCATGAGCATGGGATGGATCCAGCAGGCCCTGCCCTTCTGGGAAGATCCCACCTGGGCGCGGGTGACGGTGGTGCTGATCAACATCTGGATCGGCATTCCGTACCTCATGCTGATCGCCACGGGCATCCTGATGAACATCCCCGCCGACCTGTATGAGTCCGCCCGCATCGACGGCGCGAATCCCTGGCAGCAGTACACCAAGATCACCCTGCCCTACATGCTGTTCGTGACCGGCCCGTACCTGCTCACCAGCTTTACCGGCAACATGAACAACTTCAACGTCATTTACCTGCTCACCGGCGGCGCGCCCAACAACCCGGCGGCATCCTCGGCGGCGGGCAGCGTGGGCTACACCGACCTGCTGATCACCTGGCTGTTCAAGATCACCACCGGCGCGGAGAGCCAGTATTACCTGGCGTCCGTGGTGGGCATCCTGGTGTTCGTGGTGGTAGCGCTGATTTCGTTGGTGGTCTACAACGTGCTGCCGTCCATCAAGAATGAGGAGGATTTCCAGTGATGAGCCAACAGAATGCGATTGCGTCCTCCGGCCCGGTGAAGAAGCACATGGGCTTGCGCGCCTCCCGCGCGTTGGGCAACACGGCCATATATGTCCTTTTGATCGTGGTCAGCGCCATCTGGCTGATCCCCTTCATCTGCATCCTGCTGCAGTCCTTCCGCGTGGAAAGCACCTGGCAGGTGGGCTACGTGATCCCGCAGCAGTGGGGCCTGGACAATTATAAAAACCTGTTTGAAACGGATTTCCCCCGCTGGTATATGAACACCTTCATCGCGGCCCTGTGCACCGCCGCGCTGCAGACCATCATCGTGCTGTGCATGAGCTACACCCTCTCCCGCTTCCGCTTCAAGATGCGCAACGGCCTCATGCGGTTCATGCTGATCCTGGGCATGTTCCCCGGGATGCTGACCATGATCATCCTCTACCGCGTTTTGAAAGACCTTGGCATGACCCAGGCCAACGCCCTGCCCGGCCTGATCCTGGTCTACGTGGCCTCCTCCGGCATGGGCTATTACGTCAGCAAGGGCTTCTTTGACACCATTCCCAAGTCCCTGGACGAGGCGGCGAGGGTGGACGGGGCGACCCGCTTCCAGATCCTGAAAAAGATCATCCTGCCCCTGTCCAAGCCCATCGTGATCTACACCGTGCTGACCGCCTTCATGGGCCCCTGGGGCGACTTCGTGTTCGCCCGCTACATCGCCTTCGGCTCCTCCGCGGGCAGCAACGTGGCCGTGGGCCTTTACAACTGGCTGAGCAAGGACCAGATCAACACCCGCTATACCATGTTCTGCGCGGGCGGCGTGCTGGTAGCCGTACCGGTCACGATCCTGTTCATGTGCCTGCAGAAGTACTACGTTGAGGGCGTCACGGGCGGCGCGGTAAAAGGCTAATTAGGAAGGAGAGAAAACGCATATGGCAAGCGTAAAGCTGACCGATGTAAAGAAGGTCTACGATAATAAAGTAACGGCGGTGCATGATTTCAACCTGGATATCAAGGACAAGGAATTCGTGGTGTTCGTCGGCCCCTCCGGGTGCGGCAAGTCCACCACCATGCGCATGATCGCGGGCCTGGAGGATATTTCCGGCGGCACCGTCGAAATCGACGGCGTGGTGGTCAACGACCTGCAGCCCAAGGACCGGGACATCGCCATGGTGTTCCAGAACTACGCCCTGTACCCGCATATGACGGTGTACGACAACATCGCTTTCTCCCTGCGGCTGAAAAAGATGCCGGAGGATCAGGTGTACGAGAAGGTGACTTCCGCCGCCGAGGTGCTGGGCATTACGGATTTCCTCACCCGCAAGCCCCGCGCCCTGTCCGGCGGCCAGCGCCAGCGCGTGGCCATCGGCCGCGCCATGGTGCGCGACGCGAAGGTGTTTCTGATGGACGAGCCGCTAAGCAACCTGGACGCCAAGCTGCGCAACCAGATGCGCGCCGAAATCATCCTGCTGCGCCAGAAGCTGAACACCACCTTCATCTACGTCACCCACGACCAGACTGAAGCCATGACCCTGGGCGACCGCATCGTGATCATGCACGACGGCTACATCGAGCAGGTGGGCACGCCCATGGAAGTGTTCGAGATGCCGCATAACGTGTTCGTAGCCGAGTTCATCGGCGCGCCGAAGATGAACCTGATGCAGACCCAGGTGGTGCAGGAAGGCGGCAAATACTTCGTCACGCCCTTCGGCGCGAAGATCGAAGTGACCGGCGAAAAGGCCGAGGGCCTGAAACAGAAGGGCATCGGCAGCCGGAAGATCCTGCTGGGCGTGCGGCCCGAGCATATCGTGCTGGCCGACCAGGCCGGCCCCGACGCCATCCCCTGCAAGCTGGAAGTAAACGAAATGATGGGCAGCGAGCTGCACCTGCACGTGTATACCGCGGATGAAACCCGCCTGATCGTGCGCGTGCCCACCATCAACCTGAACCTGGAGCAGCGCAAGGAACTGAAATACGGCAAGCAGCTGTACATCACCTTCGAAGGCAAAGTCATGCACTTCTTCGACCCCGAAACCACCCGGAACCTGATCTATGGCTGATTTTAAATGCGAATGAAAATGGAATACCGATTCCATTTTCATTCGCAGGCTTTCGAAAAAGGTCGCCAATGGCGGCCTTTTTTGATATAATAGGGATGGGTGATAAAAGTGCTAACGAAAGAACACAAGAAATGCTTTGCCTACTATGATTGTGTTCTTTGTCCGAACTGCCAGGTATTAAGCTATTCTACCA
>JAFZOG010000130.1 GCA_017550745.1 Clostridia bacterium
GGCTGAATTCTGGTTGATTTTCCGTCATGCTGCGTTGCATTTCCTTGAAATACCGCCAGTATTCCTGCGGAAATGCGCCTTGCCTGACGAAAAATCATCTCAGAATCAGCTCTTTTCGGGTAGTGTGAACACCCCCTAATTAAATACCATGCGCGCTGGATATCCGGAGAGCAAACGTTGCGGAGAAGCGCTGTGCCAAGCCTATAAAGCACAGAAATGTCTGGATATCGTCATTCCGCGATTTACGCGTTCCTACGGTCCTACCATGCTGATGAGCGATTCGAAGGCCATCAGCCAGTTTATCCTAAAGGGAATTGCGGGCGAAGATATCGTTCTGAAATCTGCCGGGAAACAGTATTTCAGCTATACCTATGTAGCCGACGCTGTGGGCGGTCTGCTTACAGTCCTTCTGTGCGGAAAAAACGGCGAAGCGTATAATACCGCAGATGAAAAATCAGATATCACCCTGCGGGATCTGGCAGGTATGATTGCGAATAATGCCGGGAGAAAAGTTATTTTTGAAATACCGGACGCAGTTGAGTCAGCAGGATATAGTACTGCAACGAAAGCAAGACTGGATGGACGTAAACTCCAAGCACTTGGATGGATGCCGAAGTATGACATCAAAACAGGCATGGAGCGGACGATACGGATATTAAAAGAACTACAAGAGTAGACAATGGTTTCGGCCAAGCATTGCTGTGTACCTTTCATCTGATAGTTAAGTAATAGAAGAATAATGGTTAAAACAGTTTTAAACCATTCAATTCATCAAAAAGGGGGCAGAGAGCATATTGGAAAAAATCGAAAAAGGGGCAAAAAAACTCGTTTTGTTATTCTTCAGGATGATAAAAAAACAGCCGACTGAAAAGACGGTACAAAACCTGATTCAGTTTATTAAGTTCGGCATTGTGGGCGCCAGTAATACAGTGATCAGTTATCTGATCAATATTTTTATTCTTTATATTTTGCGGCCCTATAATATTCCTTGGGATTATGTTTTAGGCAATGTTGCTGCGTTTATTTTAAGTGTGCTCTGGTCGTTTTTCTGGAATAATAAGTATGTGTTTACAAAGGCGGAGGGAGAAAAAAGAAGCGTCTGGCTGGCTCTGCTGAAAACATATATTGCATACAGTTTCACCGGTATATTATTGACGAATGCCTTATCTTGGATCTGGATTGATAAGCTTGGCATATCAAAATTTGTTGCTCCATTGCTAAATCTGATTATTAGTATTCCCTTAAACTTTATAATTAACAAGCTATGGGCATTCAAAACATATAAAAGCGAAGAATAATGGAACAGCGTAAAGTGAGGTTTTAAAAATATTATATTCCATGTATATAAAAAACGAGATTTCCCTTGTTTACTGCTTTTTAATAATCGAATGGTTGCTGCGCCTGGAACACAAAAATGCCCCGCCACCGCAACGATCATCATCCGACCGTTTCGACAGCGGGGCTAAAACAAGCTCCACAGAAATCCTCTCCCGTGAAGCTCTGCTTCAGATCTTGCGGGAAAAGCGCAAACGTGCTAAGATAGGCAAGGAAAACACACCGAAAAAACATGGATGAAGCTACAGGGAGGAAAAGGCCATGGATACACTGCGTCTTTCCGCGCCAAAGCCCCGGATGATCGCCCATCGGGGACTGAGCGGCATTGAAATGGAAAACACCTGCTCCGCGTTCGTCGCGGCGGGCAACAGAAGCTATTTCGGCATTGAAACCGACGTGCACGTGACAGCGGACGGCGGCTTTATCATCATTCACGACGACAGCACGAAGCGGGTGGCGATCGACGCGCTGCATGTGGAGGAAAGCACCTTTGAGACCCTGCGCTCTCTGCGCCTGTGCGACAAGGACGGCAAGCGGAGCCGGAAGGATCTGTGCCTGCCCTCCCTCCAGGAATACATCCGGATCTGCAAAAAGTATGAAAAGGTCAGCGTGCTGGAGCTGAAAAATCCCATGCAGCCGGAGCAGATCGACAGGATCATCGAAGCCGTCCGGGAAGAAGGCCGGCTGGAGCAGACCATCTTCATTTCCTTCGCCCTGTCCAACATGATCCACGTGCGTCAGGCGCTGCCGAACCAGAAGGCCCAATATCTCATCGAAGGCCGGCACGAATGGCGGAAAATCCTTGATATCCTCCAGGAATACGATCTCGGCCTGGACATCGACCACAGGATATTGACCCAACAGATGGTCAAAGACGTGCATCAGGCGGGAAAAGAACTGAACGTGTGGACCGTCAATACATTGGAGGACGCCCGGCGCCTGGCCCAGTGGGGCGTGGACTACATCACCACCAACATCATCGAATAAAAACGACGCGAAAGGATCGATCACCTATGCGCACGGAGTTTCAGGATTTAAACTGCACCAATCTCTTCCGCCTGCCCGCCCGGGCCACCCTGATCCCCTACCCCGACGCCGCCTCCGCCCGGCTGGATGAACGGGGCGCTTCCCCCTATTATCTGGGCCTGAACGGCGTTTGGCAGTTCACCTATTATCAGTCCCCTTACGACGTAGAGGAGCTTTCCGGCGAAGCGGGCGAGGGAACGCACGGCACGATCCAGGTGCCCGGCGTGTGGCAGCTGCAGGGCTACGGCAGCCCCCAATACACCAACGTCCGCTTCCCCATCCCCTATGATCCGCCCCATGTGCCGGACGACACCCCCGTGGGCGTGTATGACCGCACCTTCGCCCTCCCCCATGCTTTCAAGGGCCGGCAGACGGTCATACGCTTTGAGGGCGTTTCCTCCTGCTATTACGTGTACGTGAACGGCAGTCTGGCGGGCTTTTCCAAAGGGCCCCATCTGCCCGCGGAGTTCGATATTACCGGGTTCGTGCTGGAGGGGGAAAACCGGCTGCGGGTGATCGTGCTGCAATGGTCGGACGGCACCTATCTCGAGGACCAGGACATGTGGCGGCACGCGGGCATCTTCCGGGATGTGGCGCTGCTTTCCTTCGGCAAAGCGCGCATCGCCGACCTGTGGGCCAACGCTGTCCTGACCAGCGATTATCGGGACGGCGAAATCACCGTCACCGCCAGGGTCTGGAACGCGGGCAGCGTGCGCCTGACCTTGCTGGACGGGGAGGAAACCGTATTCACCGAGCTTTGCGACGTGATTAACGGAGAAGCGGGCCTCACCGCGGAAATCAAGAATGTGTCGCCCTGGACGGCGGAAACGCCTCACCGGTATGAGCTGATCGCGGAAATCGCGGGCCAGGCCGAGCGCGTGTTTGTGGGCTTCAAAAAGACCGAAATCAAAGACGGCGTTTTTTATCTCAACGGCAAGGCCGTCAAATTCCTAGGCGTGAACCGCCATGACACCCATCCCGCCCTGGGCTTCTATACCCCCGTGAACGAGATGGAAAAAGACGTGCTGCTTATGAAGCGGCACAACATGAACACCGTCCGCACCAGCCACTATCCCAACGACCCGCGCTTCCTCGACCTGTGCGACAGGTACGGCCTGTATGTGGTGGACGAAGCCGACATCGAATGCCACGGCGTGACCCAGTTCGCGGAATACGACTACATGGCCAAAGACCCGAAATGGACGGCGCAGTTCGTGGACCGCGGCGTGCGCATGGTGATGCGCGACCGCAACCATCCCAGCATCTTCATGTGGAGCCTGGGCAACGAGTCCGGCTACGGCTGCTGCCATGTGTCCATGGCCGAAGCCATGCGGAAGATCGATGCCTCCCGGCCCATCCACTACGAGCGCGACCAGTGGGAAAAAGAAGCCATCACCGCCGATGTGACCAGCCGCATGTACGCTCCTATCCCCTTCATGAAGGAATACGCGGAAGGCAGTCCGAAAAAGCCCCTGTTCCAGTGCGAATACTGCCACGCCATGGGCCAGGGCCCCGGCCTGCTGGAAGCCTATTGGCAGACCTTCATTGCTTATCCCCAGCTGATGGGCGGATGTATCTGGGAATGGGCCGACCACGGCCTGGAAAAGGAGGAAAACGGGCAGAGGTACTACGCCTACGGCGGCGACTTCGGCGAATGGCCCCACGACGGCTGCTTCTGCGTGGACGCCCTGACCTATCCGGACCGCACGCCCCACACCGGCCTGACCGAATACAAGCATGTGATCCGCCCCGTCCGCGCCGCGATGGTGGACGAAGCAAAGGGCATCGTGTCTTTCCGCAACTATTACGCTTTCCTGTCCCTGTCCCATCTGGCGGGGCGCTATGCCGTGACTGCGGGCGGCAGGACCCTGGCGCAGGGGGAAATCAGCCTGAATACCCCGGCCGGAGAAACGGAAGAAATCACCCTGCGGCTGGGCGCTTACCCCGCCGGAGCAAAGCTCAGCTTCAGCTTTGCCCTGAAAGAGGATACTTCCTGGGCCAAAACCGGCCATATCGTGGCCCGGGATCAGCTTGACCTGGCCCTGGGGTATGCCGAACCGGCCGTCTGCCTGCCCCGGAACAGCATGACCGTGGAAAACGTCCACGGCGGCTGCGTTGTGAAAGGGCAGGACTTCACTGTTTCCTTCAACCGGGAGGGCATGGCCGGCCTCATCTTCCACGGGGTGAACCTGATGGAGAGCGGCTTAAAGCCCAACCTGTGGCGCGCGCCCACGGACAATGACAACGGCTGGCCGAATATCTCGAAGAAGTGGGAAGCGCTGGGGCTGAACCGGCTGCTTTGCCGCAGCGAATCCTTCGCCGCTTCTCTGGACGGCCAGGAAGCTGTGGTTGAAATCTCCGGCGTTTACGGCCAGAAGGTAATGCCGCCGCTGCTGCGCGTCACGCAGAAATACACCGTCACCGGCGAAGGCAAAGTCGCGCTGGATATCACCTACGCGCCGCTGCGCGACATTCCGGAATACCTGCCCCGGCTGGGCCTTCGCTTTGACATGCCCGCAGGCTTTGACCGCCTGGTCTGGCAGGGGCGCGGGCCGCACGAAAGCTATCCCGATAAGAAAACAGGCGCGCTGTTCGGGCGCTATGAAACCGCCGTGGACGATACCCACGAGCCTTACGTCCGTCCCCAGGAGAACGGCGCCCATGAGGATACCCGCTTCGCCGCGCTGCTGAACAGCCGGGGCATCGGCCTGCTGGCAGCCGGAGAGCGCTTTTCCTTCTCCGCGCACCATTACACCCCCGAAATGCTTACCGCCGCCCAGCATACCATCGAACTGGGCCGCACCGACAGCGTCACCTGGCTCATCGACGGCGCCATGGGGCCCATCGGCACCGCCTCCTGCGGACCCGAACCGCTGGAAGAGGACCGGCTGTACCTGAAAGAAGCCCGCTCCTTCCATTTCGCGTTCCTGCCCTTTGACGCGGAAACCCTCTCTGTGGACGCCGCGGCGAAGGCTGCCCGCTGATTGATCACAAAAAAGGGGTTCTTCACGGAAAGTTAGGGAAAAAAGTGAGCCTTCATTGTCATCTTGAGCGGAGTGGAGCGAGAGCGGAACGGAGTCGAAAGATCTGTAGGTTGGCTTAACGATTCACTGACAGATCCCTCGGCTATGCCTCGCCTCTGGCTCGGCTTCGCTCGGGATGA
>JAFZOG010000131.1 GCA_017550745.1 Clostridia bacterium
TCGTTTCAGTTCCGATACCGGCTTCCCTGATGAAATATTCGAACAGTTCCGCACTGTAACGGGGTCGGAACTTATCAAACTGCTCCGGGATTGTGTCAAACACCTTACGATATTCCATTGGCTTCTTCCTCATCTCGCTGTATTTTTCATTCTGCCCCAAAATCGTATCTCCTTACTCATTTATCTCAAAAGATAAAACTCCAAGATTGGTTCTCTGCCAATTACATCAGATAGTCTTATCGTTTGCGTTTGTATTTCCCTGTTCTGAAAAACCTTACGTCCCGAATCATATCTTTTCGTAGTTCCCAGAATGTTGCCTGCACCCAGTCTCCGCGCCGCGTCCAGTCGTTTTCGAATGGCGTGATGTCAAAAACCTGTTTCCAGTTCTTCTCCTTGTATGCCTTCTGCTCTTCAGCGGGCAGAGAGTCATAGTAGGTATCCTGCTGATCTGCTTCTTTCTCCGAGTCGGAGAAGAGACCATTGTTGAGAATGATGTGCCAGGAGTCAAAATCTGACAGAAGCACCTGATCATCCGGGATCTCGAACTCGATGCAGGTGTAATCCTCATCCCCAGGTCCGTATCCCCAGAGCTCACCGCGCAGATCAGGCTTTTTCCGCTTACCGTTCTGCTTGTACCAAGCCCATACCGGGTAAACGACACCTTCCGGCGGAGGGCCGATCCGCTTCTTCATCTGACGGATAAGCCACTCATACTTCTCCACAAACTCAGGTTCCGGCATACTGCTCTGCTTTGGATCACAGTGATAAACGCCGGTCTCCTGGATCATTTTCCATATGTCGATGGGCTGTATCGTCCAGAGAATCATTTATCCCTCTCACGGTCCCATAAAGGAAATCAGATCGTAACCGTTTTCTCCGCCAACCTTCAGCATGTACTCCATTCTGTAAATGAAGCGCTGATAAAAATCGATAATCAGTTCTTTAGCTGTGTCATCTTCCTTAGGCCTGTTGTCATTATACTCTTTTATCTGTGCTTCACTAAGCCCTTTGGCATAGATCAATTGGTGGGTGGCGGTGCCTCTTTTTTCTCTTAGTTTCGCGGTGAATTCATTCTCGCGCCCGGCAGACAAGGCATCGATTGTATCGCGGATATCGCTGATGATCATTGATACGGCCTCAAATGTATAGAAGTTGTGAGTCAAATACCATTCAAAGCCTTTTTTGTATTCGATCTGCTCATCGCCATCATCTGACCCATAGGAATCTACTCTCACTTTATTGGCTTTGAGGTCTTCGTCGAAGTATTTATAGAGAAAAGGCGTCAGGTACTGGGCGACATCATCTTCTTCGATTGAAATTTCCGCGTGCCGCATTTCAGCGACATTGTCAAGTTCGTCGGTATTTGTGTAGTCAATAACGCGAACCGGCATAATCCAGAAATATGAAGAACAATCATGACCGTCCACAATGCCAATTTCAGCTTTGAAGATATCTCTGCCGATGATGCAAAAACTCAAATCCCTGACCTGGCATAAAACCGACTCCTGGTGCTGGTTTTGTGCAAGTGCTCCGTCCAACAGCTTTTTCAACTCAAGATAAGACTTATAACAAATAGCCGACTCGGAAAGAAACTCCCGAACAGCATAATGGATCGCGTGATCTGCCAGATACTCAGGATAATCCTCTTCAAGGAGAGAAAGCAGATTCCCAACGTTTAACTGACACGGATTACACAATCTCAGAAAGTTGGTTGCTTTACTTGGGAAAATTCCACCCATCGCCTTAATGAGTTCTTCTCTGCTGACGTCTGGATAATTGCTGACTGTAATATGGTCATACCCAGCATTTTCATGTTTTCGCCAACTCTCATATTTGGGATCGTAGATGAAGTAAAGATATCCTTCATGAGTAACTAATATTTTGTTTTCCTCAGGAAACCTTACAACATCATAGTTGTCAAACAGTTTCATATGACCACGGCTCCTTACACTGCATCACCAATTGCTATTCTCCTGACTGAGAATAACAAATCCGAGTACACATCATCATCCAGATATCCCTTGCGAATTTGCTGCTGCGCATATGGAATCAGCAATGCAATCTCTACATCCGGGCGGTTATCGAAGGTAATGACAGCCTGATCATTTCCCGGAAGCGGCTGGCAATGCGCTGTCGGTTCCGCCTGCTCAACTTTCCGGCAGAGTGTTTCAAGATCTATCCGCATCAGTTTTCCTTCCGTATGTTCTCTCGATATATTTCTGCTCCCAGACAGGATCATGCTCCCCTCCGTATTCGCTGATCCGGCAGTCATGCCAGAGATCGTCAGCGACCTCTATGATCAAATCCGTCAGTTCAAGCTTCTCCGTGTATTTCGCCGGGATTCCGGAAAGTCCTACCTGCGCGCCGACAATATTCCCGGCGATCGCCCCGGTGGAATCGCTGTCCCCATTGTGATTGACAGCGGCGACCAGCGCTTTGTCGATGTCCCCGGAATACTTGAGAGCGCAGTACACAGCGATTGCCAGCGCTTCATCACCGACCCAGCCTTCGCCCAGCTGATGGATCGCGTCCAGGTCGTCCATGTCTTCGGATGCCAGGTCGATGGCCTTTTCGATCAGGTTGGTAAAGGCGTTGCGCTCCTTGCTTTCGGGATAGATTTCGTCGATGGTATTCAGCGAATGCAGGACGGCATCCAGCAGGATCGCGTTATCCTGGCTGACCTCATGGATGATCTGCACCAACGCCGCGGCTGGCATCCAGCCGTGGGGATGACCGTGGGTCAGGGCAGCGGTTTCCGCGCCGAAGCGGCATATGTCCCTGACATCCATCCCTCGGTCATTGAAGTACAGCCCTATCGGGGCGACTCTCATGACTCCGCCGCAGCCTTTGCTGTTGTTGACCGGCTTTTCCACCGATCCTGTTTCGCCGTTTCGCAGCGCGGCCAGGCAGGTGTTTCCCGGAGCCCTGGGACTGTACAGTTCCGGTATGTTTCCCAGCCAGGCGTACCCGGGACCTTCTTTCGGAGGGTATTTGCTTTCCTGGGTTTTCAGCCAGTCCCGGTAGCACAGCCCGATATAGAAAGGATCGGGGCCGCCCACGCCGCGCGTCATCCCGCGGGTCATGCCAAGCATCAGGCCGTTCGCGGTAAACAGCGTCATCTGAGTATCGTCGGAGATCTGCGCGATTCCTCCGGTCAGTTCGTACCCGGTAATGCCGCTCTCTCCGTACTTTCTGAAGATCTGCCCTTCGCGGAGGAATTCCACAGCATACCCGAGCGCGTCGCCGGCCGCGCCGCCGATCAGACACCCTCTGAACCTGTCCAGGTTCCGCATCGTTTCATCCCTCCCAGAGCGTTGAAACGCCCGTTTTTCACGCTTCAAGTATAGCATACGATACGCAAAATAGCCAGTTGAGATATGGTATACAATGTGTCAGCGCAGACTAAACCACCCCGGAAAATTTGTGGAATGCGTCCGGCTGGACGTTGATCGACCTGCCAAAATATGAGAAAATAAGGCTGGCTCTGTATGGCCGCGAAGGGAGACAAGGCATGTACTACGTTACCGGAGACACTCACGGAGACTTTTCCCGCGTCGAGCGATTTTGCGAACGCTTCAAGCCCGTCAGGGACGACGTCATGATTATCCTCGGCGACGCCGGGTTCAACTATTACGGCGGCAAGCGTGACCAGCGCGTCAAGCAGCGGATGAGCGAAATGCCGCTCACCATTTTCTCCATCTACGGGAACCATGAAATGCGTCCCGGCAAGATCCCGTCCTATCATCTGGCTCAATGGCACGGCGGTACGGTGTTTGTCGAGGACGCCTATCCCAACCTGCTCTTTGCGGTAGACGGCGAGGTCTACGATATGGACGGACACCAGACCATCGCCATCGGAGGCGCGTACAGCGTGGACAAATACTACCGCCTGGAAAAAGGCTGGAACTGGTGGCCGGATGAACAGCCCACGCCTGAAATAAAAAAGGGAATCGAAAAGGTACTTGACTATTGCGGCTGGAAGGTGGACGCGGTGCTGTCCCATAATACACCAACTGTACCTGAGAACAGAGCATAATGCAAAACACCTGTGGCGTGATAAAGCCTCAGGTGTATTTTTTTCAGAAGTTTGCCAATCAGAAATCGTGGCGTTCCGAAGTCGAATGTTTCAAAAAGGAACTGAACAAAGACTATTCTTCAAGAAACAACAGGTTTAAGGTTTGTTTAAGGCTTTTGAAGTAAGCTTTCATCATGAGGTATCGAGCAGCGAATGCGCGTAAGTCCGGGTATCTCAGAGTAATCTGAGAGTGGCTAGCTTTCATATTGGTCATCATTCAGGAGGAATCATGATGCGAGGAAAAGTGATTTATCGGATCGCCTGCGGTACCTGTGCCGTGTGCATCACCTATTCATTGATCAGCCAGGCTTTTCGTGGTGGAGACGCCGTTCAAACTGCGGCAGCGGAGTGGGCGGTTACACCGATCCCAATAATGGCAGCGGAACCCACCCCAACGCCGACGGAGAGCACATACCCTTTCACTTATTCGGAGGGATATTCCGGCAGAAAGAATGGGAAAAACCGAGGCCAGCGGGGAAGCAGCGGCTCTGCTTCCGGCATGGGAGGATACAGCGGACGTGGTGTATGGGGTGTGGATCATTCGCAAGTCACACAGCAGAATGAGGAAGAAGAGAAAAAGACGGCTGCCAATCAGGAACAAGAAAACAACACTTCCACTCAGCAAACCCAAACCAGCGGCGATCCGCCCACCCTGGCCCAGTTCCTTTCCGCGATGCGCTGCGGCGGCTGCCGGCACAACTGCTGCCTGCTTAGCCCCCGTTGCATGAAGGGGAAAACGAAAATGCAGAACGCCACCGTCCAGTATCAACAGACTTATGGAGGGTAAACGATATGAGCGAACGATTGATGAATGAAGCGCAGTCGATCCTGAACCAAGTTGCCTCCGAGCATTGTGGGTTTTCAGAAAGCGCCTGGTTCCTGGATGAAATGGCAAATGCGTTTCATGCGGAAAACCTCAAGAACGAAAAACCGGAGATCATCGTTTTAGGCGAGGACTTTCACGCCGAGCTGGCGCTGGCAGTCTGCGATCATCCCCGTTTTCTGCTGGGCGGCAGCCTGGAAACCACCCACTGGTCGGACGCGCTGCTGCCCCGGGACGCCGATCCCGTCAGCCGTTCCGCCTGCGGATGGCTGCTGAACGAACATTTTCAAATGGGATCAGACGCCCTGATTGTCCTGACCCTGACCAACGACAACCGCCGGAAGCTGGCGGGGCTGCTGCGTTCCCACGGCCTGCGGGTGCTGACTGTGGATCTGCCGCCGGTGTATCACACAGCGGCAAGCCAAAGAGCGTGGGCGACCGAAATGTACCGCGCCGCCAAGGAGATGGCCGCACATTGCCACACCCGATTGACTGCTCGCTGCCTGGCGCAAGCCATCCTGGATGTGCGGAAGCTGCGGAAGGGGATGCAGGCGTTCCATAAAACGGTGCTGAAAACGCCCGGCTGTATGTCGCCTGCCCTGCGGGCGATCATCCTGGAAAGCGCGTGGTACGCGAAGGATCGCAAGGCGTGGCTTGAACATCTGTACCGGCTGACCAGCCAGATCGCGGCATGGCAGACGCGGTATCTGATAAACCCGGACGACCGGCCCTGGGTGATGACGGCGGGGTCTCCCATCATTTTCCCCAACGAAAAGCTGCCTATGCTGCTGGAAGCCTCCGGCCTGTTCCTGGCGGACAGGATCGACGGGCTTTCGGTACAGATGAATATGCCCACGCCTGCTCTTCAGCGGTTTGATACCGTACAAAAGATTCTTTTGCGCATAGCGGAGGTTCGGATGCCAAAGGAAGTGTCCGGCGCATGGACGGTGAATGAAGGATTGCCTACCGCTGTGGAGGGAATGCTCCGGCGTATACCCATTGACGGCATCGTGTATCACGTCTTGAAGGGCCAGATAGAATACGATTTTGAGCTGCCCCGGGTGGAGGAAATCGCGGCGGAATATGGCGTTCCCGTATTCCGGCTGGAAACGGACTATCAGCAGCAGGACGTGGAGCAATTGCGTATCCGCATGGAAGCATTCTCTGAAATGCTGCGGCAGCGAAACAGCGAAAGGATGCGGATCGCGCAATGAAAAATACCTGGAAAAAGCGGCTGATTGCCATCGCCGCGGCTTTGCTTTTAGGCTTGTTAGCCTACTTCGCGGCGGATATTCCGTTCTATCCCTATCAGGAACCGCTGGAACGGGCTTCCCTGCAATCGGTTTCAGATGGCGAACCCCTTGCCTTTACTTATTCTTCGGACGCCATCACGCTCCACGGGGCGGATCATGTGACGGTGTACGGGCTGACGCTCTCCGGCATGGCGGTGATCCCAAACGGGCAGGCCGCTTCCTTCCCCGCCGACAGTTTGGGCACGCTGGCCGCCGTGAAGGAACCCTATACAGCGGATACCAATGGGGACGGAATCCTTGAAACCGTGACCGACGCGGCGAAAACCGACATGGAGTTTACCCAGGAATACACCGAGGGCGGCAATACCTTCCTGGACAGCCGCCTGCCTTTTGAAGCCACGATCCAGCATCGCAGCGGCTTCTCCTTCACCCTGTACAGCGTGAAGCTATCGAATGCGGAAATCACGGCTGTTCTTTCGGACGGCCGGGAAATCGCGCTGCAAACGGATGAAAACGGTTTTTCCGCCCTGTCTCTGAACGATCTTCGGGATGGCGTCACCTTCTGGTACCGCCCGGATAATCAAACGACCTATCGCCTTGCCTATCAGGTGGAGGACAACACGGTGTTTTCTCTGCGCTGGCTGGAAGCCATGCTGCCCTTTACCCTGATCGTGCTGATTTCCCTTGTCTGCATCATCCTGGACGTGCTGCTGCGCAAGCGGCTGTATCAGAAGAATGGGATGCCCAGCGGCCAGGTGGCCGTGCTGCATCGTGAAAAGCTCCATTTTCGCTTCCGGCTTGGATTTGAAATGGTTCGCTGGATCGTGATGATCGTGAGCTTCGTGCTGTTGATCTGGGGCGGACGGCTGCTGGAAAATGGACTTTCCAATATCCAATTGCCGGTGCTGGCCTGCCCGTATAATCTGGATCAGGGAGCGAGCGCGGGGTGCTACTGGTTCAGCCACATCGACGCGCTGCTGGAATCCGGGCTGGATGAAATCCTCTGGTTCCTCGGCAGCTTCGCGGTCTGCGCGCTGCTGTTCGGGCGGCTGTTGTGCGGGTTCGTGTGCCCTCTGGGCTTTGTGCAGGACGTGATGCACCAGCTTCGCCAGAGCCTGCATACGGAAGGCGTGTCCTTCAGCGAAAAGCTCTACGACGGCCTGCGCTTCATCAAGTGGGTGATGCTGCTGATTTTCCTGGGCGTCGGTCTTATCGGCGGCAGCTTCTGCGATTTCTGCCCGGCCATCACCCTGTCGCCCGCCTTAGCGGGCTTCAAAACCAGCATTTATTTCAGCGGGTTCATGATGGTGGCGGTGCTGGTCAGCGGCTTTTTTAAGCGCCGGTGCTTCTGCAATATCTGTCCCATGGGCTATCTGCTGGGCCTGCCCCACAAGGCGTCGATGGTAAAGCTCAAAAAAGACGCGGTGGCCTGCACTGAATGCGGGGCCTGCTATGAAGCCTGCCCCATGGGCATCAAATCCATCTTTACCGTCCGGGAAGGCAAGAACGAACGGGCCATCGACGTGACCACAGCGGATTGTATCCTGTGCGGGGAGTGCATTCGCCGCTGCCCGGAGGACGGCGCGCTGTATATGACCTTCGCGGGGAAGAAAATCTACACCGCCTCCCGCATGAAATTCATGCGGGATCAGGCGGACGGAAAGGAGGCTCAGATATGAGCGAAAAAGCTCTGTCCATCTCTCCTGCTCAGACGCGGCAACGGGAGCGGTTTGACCGAAAATCGGTAGCAATCGCGGAAAAAATGCTGCGTAGGGTGAATGAACTAACTCATCGGCCAGAAGCGCTGACTCCTTTTCTGGAGATCCTGCGCCGGGTGTTTGTGGACCGGGAGGACGCATCCCGGCCCCACGGAACGCCCACAGTGGGCACCTACTGCGTCATGGTTCCCCCGGAAATCATCTATGCCCAGGGAGCCATGCCGGTGAAGCTCTGCGGCGGGAGCTATACCGCATTTTCCATCGGGGACGATACAGCGCCTCGGGACGCCTGTCCCTTGGTCAAGGCCGTGATGGGCTTTGAAGAAATAGACGCCATGCCGGTGTATCAGAACTGTTCCCTGATGGCGGTTCCCGTCACCTGCGACTGCAAAAAGAAGCTGGCGGGGTATCTGTCCCAGCGCCGTCCCACCGCCATCCTGCACGTGCCCGCCAACCGGGATCGGGACGAGGATATGGAGCGGTTCGTGGAAGAGCTTTATGCTTTCAGTGGGCAGCTTGCAAATATCACAAGCAAGGAACTGTCCTATGAAAACCTTTCGGCTGCCTACCGCATGATGGCGGACGCGCAGTATCAGCTTTCCCGGTTCATCGACCTTCGGCGGAAGAATCCCCTTTTGATTCGCGGCACGTTCGCCATGGCGGTGATGAACGCCATGAGTTACACCTACGCGCCGGACTGGACAAAACAGCTTGCCGCGCTCAATGACGAACTGGAAGCCCTGGCCCGGAAGAAGGAAATGGCGGTACGGGAAAACCAGCCGCGTATCCTGCTGACGGGATCGCCGGTGATCTTTCCCAACTTCAAGCTGCCGCTGCTCATCGAGGAAATGGGCGGGCTGCTGGCGGCAGACGAAACCTGCATGGGCGAACGGGGGCTGTACGACCCGCCAGCGGTGGCGGATCATACCCTGGACGGCATGATGCGCGCATTGTCAAACCGCGCCACCAGGCCCTGCACCTGCCCAACCTTTGCGGACAACAAGCGGCGCGTGTACCGCATCCGGCAGTTGATCCAGGATTACAAAATTCAGGGCGTGGTGTATCACGTGCTGCGGGGCTGCCTGGTCTATGATTATGAATACGCCGTTCTGGAGGAAGAAATGGGCAAAATCGGCGTGCCCATCATCCGGGTGGAAACGGATTATAACGAGGAAGATGTGGAGCAGCTCCGCATTCGAACAGAAGCCTTCCTGGAGCTGATCAAATATGGAGGAGGTCAGGCAAAATGAGCGTATACGCGGGACTGGATGGCGGCTCCACTTATCTGAAAGCCGCCCTGATCGATCAGAACGGCCGGGTGCTGCATACGGGCGTTACCTCTACGGGCATTGACAACAACGGCACGGCAGGCCGGTTATTGCATCAATTGTGCGCTGAAATCGGCGTCGATCATATTGATTATACCATGGCTACAGGGTACAGCCGGAAAATCCTTGAACTGGCGGACGACGATGTGAGCGAGATCACCGCCCATGCTTACGGTGTGCGGATCACAGCGCCGAAGAATTACCGGCCCGGCCTGATCGTGGACATTGGCGGGCAGGACAGCAAAGTGATTTACCTGGACGAGCAGTACCGGGTGAAGAACTTTTCCATGAACGACAAATGTGCCGCGGGCACCGGAAAATTTATGGAAGTGATCGCGCAGATTTTGGAAACCACCATCGACCGGGTGGGCCCCCTTTCTCTGGAAAGCACCGCGCCTTGCGACATCAACAGCACCTGCGTGGTATTCGCCCAGAGCGAGGTGATCTCCCTGGTGGCCCGGAAATTCGACCGGCGGGACATCCTGGCCGGGATGCACGCTTCCATGGCCCGGCGCGTGGTGAAGATGATCCGAAAGAACGAAATGGGCGGCGATATCCTGATGACGGGCGGCGGGGCCATGAACATCGGTCTTCGCCGGGCTTTTGAGGATGAGCTGATGCGGGACGTATACGTGGCCTCCCATCCCCAGTTCAACGGGGCCGTCGGCGCGGCGCTGATTGCCAGTGAAAGGGGGCGGCAGTAATGCCCTTTGCGCAGGCGGTATTATCCGCCGCATCGGTGGGCATCGGCTGCGGGGCGGGCTGCGGTTCAGCGGCGTCGGCCTTCCTGACCACTTATGTGCTGTCCGAGGGAAAAGGCTTTCGCGGTTCTGTCCGTCAGATCCTTTCCTTCTATTTAGGGAAAATGCTGGCTGTGCTGTTGGTCTGTGTCGCGGGTTCAGCTATCGGTCAGGCATTCATCGGCGCGGACGGCATGTTCCTTGGCTTCCCACTGCGAAAACTGCTCTATATTGTGCTGCTTGCCGCGTCATTGTGGCTCTTATACGGCTGGCTCCGGGAACGGAAGGGCTGCAGGGGCTGCCGGCACTGCGGGGCAAACGCCCGGCTGGTGCCCTCCCTGACAGTTGGCTTGGCCTATGGCCTTTCTCCCTGCGCGCCGTTTATGATGGTGCTGGGCTATGCCGCGCTTCTGACGCTGCCGGAAGCTATCGGCCTAGGCGTCATTTTTTCCCTGGCTTCCTCCATGATCCCGGCCCTGCTGACACTGATCCTGTCCGGCACATTATCCAATAAGCTTTCAGGGCAGCTTGGTAAAATGCTTCCATGGTTTCAACTGACCGTCTATCTGTTCTATTTTGCTTCCGCTCTTTGGGGACTGTTTGGCTCATGAAAAAAATGCCTGCGGCTTTATTGTGCTCCGCAGGCGTTTTGAATCGAGCCGATATATAATTTAAGAAAATTTTTTTGCCAAGGAAATGGCGGGACGCTGTGTAAACAGGCTGACAAAAAAGCAGCACACCCAGACTGGCCCGATCATCTCCAGGAAGCCGCCTGGAACCGCCCGAATGGGAGCGTGACCACGGACGCACAGCGAAAACCAGGTCATGAACACGGTCATTACGAAACAGAAAAAGGTGTTGACCAACAGATTGACCAGGATATCAAATTTCCAGGTGCCTTTTTCCGCACCGCATTTTTCAGCGAAACGCATGCCCCATTTGTCCGTGGGAATGAAATACCCGATCACGCAGGCAAAGAGATATCCTAAGAACACGTCCGCACTCACTACGGCCATCGTTATGTGCTCCGCGCTGGAGCTTCTGGACATCGGCGTGACCGGTACGGTCGGCCAGAATGTCAGCGGCACCTATTTCCGGAACCTCAGGTACTTCATCGCCCGGAATGCTTCTGCGGTGGCTACGCCCGCAGGCACTACCATCTTTAACTCCAATTCCCCGATCGCGAAGGGAACAGGCAAGATCCTCGTGCCGAGGGCAATGGTAGACAGCTACAAGGCGCACAGCAGCTGGGGCAGGTACTCGGATGTGATTGAAGCCATTGAGGACAACCCGGACATCTGCGGGTAACAGGGAGGATTAGACCATGGCGAATACGATAACGATTTATTCGGATGAGCAGATCATGCGGTGTCTGCTTTCCCACGATTTCACGGGCATTGGGAAAGCCTTCACCGATGATGTGATCACGAAGATCAAGGTGGGTGCCTTCTATGCCTATCATCTGGATTACAACGCCCTCAGCGCCAAGTTTGACAATCTGATCACCGTGCGGGAAGGCGATTGCTATATCGGCCAGCCTTTCAGCGGATACGCATTGCGCGGCGACAGCGAGGGCGATGACATCATCATGATCGGCGTCCATATCAAAAAGGAAGCTTTCTTTCGGGAATACCTGCCCGCGCTGTCCATGGACGCGGATATGTTCCGTTTCTTTCTCGACCCGCAGACGGACAGATTTTCCGATGAATTCATCCATCTGTCCTTTGAACGCTCATCGCCGGTACGAACGCTGCTTGAGCTGATGGTCATGGAATACGCAGATAAAAAAGACGATACGCAGCTGATTCTTAAGCCGATGGTACTGTCTCTCTTCATGCACATCGCCAGGCGCTACCGACTGGAAAAACCGAACACGACCGCCGACACCCTGCCTGGAAGGATCGTGCAGTACATTCATTCCCACCCGGAGTCCGTGACCCTCAAAGAGATTGCTGACCACTTTTCCTATCATCCGAATTACATTTCCACCTTGCTGCACCAGTCGCTTGGCAAGACCTTTTCACAGATCGTCCTGGAAAAAAGAATGGAGCGGGCTGTCATCCTGCTGCGCGGTACCTCTCTGTCCATAGAAGAAATTGCCACGATGCTTGGGTACAGCAATCACAGCAATTTCTATAAAGCGTTCAGGGAGTATTATGGGAGGACGCCAAGAGAGTACACAGGCAAATATGCATGATACCATTATGTGTCTGTCCGGCATCCCGTTCACATCGAGCGGGCAACCCGTCAACATCGAAAACGGGCAAGAAAGATGTGATTGATCGGGGAATCATTTTTGCGGGGTTGATGCTCCGCAGCTTTTTTCTTTTAAAACAGAAACAATCCGTGGAGTATATTGACATATGTCATTAATTGATGTATATTTATAAACGACATATGTCAGAAAGGAGAGTTTATGCCAAGACCAGTCAGATGCCGTCGAATCGAACAAATGCCGGTTTATCGCAGTTTTTCCCCTGATGACGTAACAGCCGCCGAGAGCATCCGGATGACAGTTGACGAATACGAAGCGCTGCGGCTTCTGGATGATGAGGGCCTTACGCAGGAAGCCTGTGCCGTCCGAATGAACATCGCCCGCACGACTGTTACGGCGATCTATGACAGCGCAAGAAAAAAGATCGCGGACGCGCTGGTTCACGGAAAACGGCTGCTGATTACGGGAGGCTGCTGTGAATACGAACCGGTAGAAATTGATCAGATCATAATGGAGAAAGGAAGGAATACCATGAGGATCGCAGTCACTTACGAAAACGGAGAGGTTTTTCAGCATTTCGGTCATTCCGAGCAGTTCAAGCTGTACGACATTGAGAATGGAAAGATTGTCAGCGAGCAGGTTGTGGATACGAACGGCAGCGGACATGGCGCGCTGGCCGGGTTCCTGCAGGCAGCCAAAGTGGACGCCCTGATCTGCGGCGGCATTGGCATGGGCGCA
>JAFZOG010000132.1 GCA_017550745.1 Clostridia bacterium
GTAATGACGCCGTTGCCGCAGCCGGGGCACCAGATGTGGGGCAGGCGGCCGGGGCGAAAATATTTCTCAACTAATTGTTCCATTCCCATGGTCATATCTCCTTTCCCTTACCGGCCCATAGCCTTTTTGATTTCCGCCAGCAGCTCCTGGGGCGTGGCGGATTCGTTGTCGTACTTGCCATACAAAGCCACCGGGCATTTGCCTGCCACTACCCGTTCCACTTCCAGCACATACTGGCCGTAGTTCAGTTCGTGTACCAGGATGCCTTTGACTTTGCCGGCCAGTTCTTTCACGGCTTTTTCCGGGAAAGGCCAGATGGTGATGGGACGGAAGAAGCCAACCTTCAGTCCTTCCGCCCGGGCCATGTCTACTGCCTCGTAGGCAGTACGGGCCGCGCCGCCGAAGGAAAGGACGGCGAATTCCGCGTCATCCATCTTGTAGTTCTCAAACGTAACAATATCGTCTAAATTCTTGTAGATCTTATCATGCAGGCGGTTCAGCGCATTCACCGTTCCCGCAGGGGTTCCTTTCGGGAAGCCGGTCTCGTCGTGTACCAGGCCGGTGACGTGCCAGCGGTAGCCGCTGCCGTAATCCGCCATGGCAGGCACTAAGTTATCCTCTGTGGTACCATAAGCCAGATACTCTTCCGGTTTGCAGGTAGGACGTACCCGGTCCACCACTTCTACCGTGCTGTAATCGTCTGGCAGTTCGATCTTCTCCCGCATGTGGCCGATGACTTCGTCCATGAGGATGATAACCGGCACCCGGTATTTCTCCGCCAGGTTCACGGCACGGATGGTGAGCCAGAAGCATTCCGGCACGCTGGAGGGGGATACCACGATGACCCAGTGGTCGCCGTGGGTGCCCCAGCGGGTCATCATGACCTCGCCCTGGGAAGGGCTGGTGGGCTGGCCGGTGGCCGGGCCTACCCGCTGTACATCTACGATGGTGACGGGGATTTCCGAAATGCAGGCCAGGCCTAACATTTCCTGCTTTAAGGAGAAACCGGGGCCGCTGGTGGCAGTCATGGATTTCTTGCCGCCCATGGAGGCGCCGATGGCAGCGCCCAGACCGGCGATCTCATCTTCCGTCTGCATAAACTTGCCGCCAACCTGGGGCAGGCGGGCTGCTAACTGCTCGGCAATTTCCGTAGAAGGGGTGATGGGATAGCCGCCGTAGAACTTCACGCCGGCCGCGATAGCGCCTTCTACTACTGCCTGGTTGCCTTGCAACAGTAATACTCTGGACATACTCTCACTCCTTTACTTTTCCACAAAAATCGCGTAATCGGGGCAGCGCATCTCACACTGTCCGCAGCTGATGCAGTCTTTTTCCTTGTCTTTGATGATGGCGCATTTTCCGACCTCGGTAACTTCCAATACCTTTTTAGGGCAGAAGTTCACACAGATGCCGCAGCCTTTACAACGTTTGGTAACCAGTTTCAGCACGATGTAACCTCCTCAGTGATAACGACGTTTTCAATCTATTTTATGGAAACACTGATTAAACGAGTTTGTGCGCCCGGCAAGCGGGCAGACAAATTATCAGTGGTCCTTGTTTTTCTGAAATGTGAACCGGACTCGTCAAAACGAGCCGGTTCACACCGTCTTAAATACTATTTGTCATCCCAGCAATGGCAGTCGTAGCACTTATCATACAGGCCGGCTTTTTTCAATACGCGCACTGCGGTCTCGCCGATGTGGGCTACGGTGTCCGCTACTTCAATGCCCGCCGCGTTCAGGGCTTTAATCTTGTCGTCGGCAGTACCCTTGCCGCCGCTGATGATGGCGCCCGCATGACCCATCCGTTTGCCCGGAGGCGCCTGACGCCCGCTGATGAAACCGATAACCGGTTTCTTCATGTTGGCCTTGATCCACTCCGCCGCTTCTTCTTCCGCCGTGCCGCCGATCTCGCCGATCATGATGATGGCCAGGGTATCATCGTCATTATTGAAGGCTTCCAGCGCTTCGATAAAGTCCATACCCTTGACCGGATCGCCGCCCAAACCTACGCAGGTGGTCTGGCCAATGCCTGCCATGGTCAGCTGGTACGTTGCTTCATAGGTTAAGGTACCGGAACGGCTGATTACGCCTACATGGCCTTTCTTATGAATATAAGTAGGCAGCAGGCCCAGACGGCATTCGTCTACCGTCAGGATACCGGGGCAGTTGGGTCCTAACAGACGGGTCTTCTTCCCTTTCAGGTACGCCCGTACCTTTACCATGTCCTGTACCGGGATATGTTCGGTGATGCAGCACACGAAATCCAGTTCCGCGTCAATGGCTTCGCAGATGGCATCCGCCGCGAAACGGGCGGGAACATAGATGACAGAGGCGTTAGCGCCGGTAGCTTCCTTCGCTTCGCTTACGGTGTTGAATACGGGAATCATACCAAGAACTTTCGTGCCGGCCTTGCCGGGGGCCACGCCCGCTACAATGTTGGTGCCATAATCCAGCGCAATCTTCGTATGGAACGTAGCCTGACGGCCCGTAATACCCTGTACGATAACCTTTGTATCCTTATTTACAAATACTGACATGTGATTACGCCTCCTTCCCTTCCGCTTTCTTCGCTTTCAGTTCCTTTGCCAGCTTAACCGCCAGTTCGGCGCCTTCTTCCATCTTGGGCGCCATGTGAACCATAGGCAGGTTGGCTTCTTTCAGGATACGGCGTCCTTCCTCCACGTTGGTTCCGTCCAGGCGGGCGATGACCGGAACCCGGAGGCCCACCTGTTTCGCCGCTTCCACAATTCCGCCGGCGATGACGTCGCATTTGTTGATGCCGCCGAAGATGTTGACGAATACGCTGTGTACCTGGTCGTCACTCTGCATAATGCGGAAGGCTTCCGCGATCTTTTCTACCGTACTGTCACCGCCTACGTCCAGGAAGTTGGCCGGCTCCCCGCCGTAGAATTTGATGATATCCACCGTGGCCATGGCCAGGCCCGCGCCATTTACCATGCAGGCCACGTCGCCGCCCAGGTTTACATAAGACAGGGATGCCTTGGACGCCGCTACCTCTTTCGGGTCCTCTTCGGCCTCATCCCGCATGGCTTCAATTTCCGGATGGCGGAAAATCGCCGCGTCGTCGAACTGCAGCTTGCCGTCCAGGGCCATGACTTTATTGTCCGCCGTCACTACCAGCGGGTTGCATTCCGCCAGGGTGCAGTCTTTTTCCACAAACAAATTGTACAGATCCGTCATGCATTTTTGCGCCTTGGCAATTACTTTATCCTTAAATTTCAGATTGTAAGCCATGCGTTTCGTCTGGAAAGGCATCAGACCGATGGTGGGATCAATATATTCCTTAAAGATACGGTCCGGCATCTCCGCCGCCACCTTTTCAATCTCCATGCCGCCTTCCGCGCTGCCCATCATGACGATCTGGGCGGAATCACGGTCGATGACAAATCCTAAGTAATACTCTTTTTCAATGTTGCAACCCTCTTCAATGAGCAGACGGTTTACCATCTTGCCTTCCGGCCCGGTCTGGTGGGTCACCAGAATTTTACCCAGGATCTGGGATGCATAGTATTTCACTTCATCAATGTTGTGAGCCAGTTTCACGCCGCCTGCCTTGCCCCGGCCGCCTGCGTGGATCTGGGCTTTCACTACGGCAATCGGCGCGTCAAAGTCCTTGGCGATACGGGCCGCTTCTTCCGGGCTGAAAGCCGGGCTGCCGTTGGGCACGTTGATGCCGTACATCTTCATGATCTGTTTTGCCTGGTACTCATGAATTTTCAATGTGGTTCCCTCCTTGTTAAGATAGTTGTTTTATTTCCTGTATTCCCGCGATTCTGTCATCGCGCAGTTTCAATATGTTTTGTAACTCATAAAGATTAAACTCAAAAGATCCCCAGTACCGCCCAGTATGTCTTGGCAAATACCAGCAGCAAAATATAACCGATTATGGTAACAGGGATACCGACCTTCATGCAGTCTTTGGCGGTAAAGGTTTCGGTAGCATAGGCAAGGATTCCCTGGGGCGAATTCACCGGCAGCACGAAACCGAAGCTCACCACAAACTGGAGCAGCATAGTAATGTCGATCATGTTCATTCCTTCTACCACGCCTTCCGAAAGATTCAGGCTCTTCAGCACCGCGATCATGATAGGGATCATGGAGGAAGCCACCGCCGTAGCGCTGGCAAAGCCCAGATGCACAATGATCAGGAAAGCCGCCAGGATAGCGAAGACCGCGAACACCTCCATACTGGCAAGGCCAAGGGTCTGCACCAGCCATTCAGCCAGCCACATGGCCGCCTTGGTGCTCAAAAGGGCCGAACCCATGCTGATACCGATACCGAACAGCACCAGCGTGCCCCAGGAAACCTTCGCCTGGGCGTCCTTCCAGGTCATGATCTCAATGCCCGGCATAAACATCAGCGTAATGGCTATTACCGTGGAAGCCGTAGTGGAAATCGGGTGCACGGTTTTTTCCGTGACCCAGCAGAGAAGCAGCAACAGGGAGATAGCCAGGAGCTTCTTTTCCGGGGCGCGCATAGGCCCCAGTTCAGCCATGGCTTTCTTCACCGTGGCGTCGCCGCCTTCCACTTCGCTCATTTCGGCAGGCAACAACTTGATGCAGAGGAAATAGAGGACGACGGACATGACCACCGCGTAAGGAGCAGCCACAATGAACCAGTGCAGCCAGGTGATGCCCCCGCCCAGTTCCTTTTCAATAAAGCCCAGCGCCACCATATTCTGCGCCGCCGCAGTCTTAATACCGATGTTCCAGATACTGGCGGCATGCACCGTGGCCACCATAAGGAGCGCAGAGAAACGACTTTGCAGCGGTAGATTGAAGGCCGCAATGATTCCCAGCACAATTGGGAGGATACAACCTACCCGGGCCGTAGTGCTGGGCACGAAAAACGCCAGCACGAATCCTACAAAGATCATACCCGCCACGATGCGGTTTGTCTTCGGGCCAACCTTGGACAGAATGGTCAGCGCAATGCGCTTGTCAAGCCCGGTACTTGTCATGGCCGCCGCCAGGAACATGGCCGCGCCTACCAGTATCGTACCGCCTGCGCTCAACCCGCTGAATGTCATGGTAATGGCCTGGCCGAACCCGATGGTTTTTCCCGCAGCAGCAGCTACCGGTTTCAGGGATGGCGCCGTGCCCAGGGTAAGAAGCATCAGGGAAGCGATGACCGTAGCGCTTACCGGATAGGTAACGGCCTCCGTGATCCAGATTACCACCGCAAAGCAAAGTATCGCCAGCATACGGTGGCCTGCCGGCAGCAGTCCGGCCGGTGTCGGAAGCAGCATCACCGCTAAAAACACAAGTATGGCAAGGGGCATGCCAAACCGTTTCATGAAAGACTTTTTTTCGGGCCCCCCGCCTTTTGCTTTTTCCAGTTCTTTCGGCGGAACCCCCGCGTCCTTACTACCCTTCTTTTCCGCCATAACGATCCACTCCTTTCCGGCGATAACGTAAGTATTGTTTTACATGTTGTATGATTTTTAAGGAACCGTCCGGTCATTCGCCTGCCCGGCTGCCGGCGCCGACCGTGCTTCCTTAATGTAAAATAAAGGGAGACGCGCTTCATTCGTCTCCCAGATTATATTTTTATTCCGGCCAGTGGATCCGCTCTTCCTCAAACCTATCCAACTGTTTGATATTGCCCATAGGATGTCCCACCGGCAGAACGGTAAACAGATTCAGGTGTTCCGGTAAATGCAGAACCTTCTCAGCCGGTTCCGAGCGCTGTTTCCGGGGAGCAAAAGAAATCCAGACAGAACCGAGGCCTAATTCCGCGGCTTCCAGCAGCATATTTTCACAGCAGCAGCTCATATCCAGCAATACCATCTCCGGCTCTTTTAAGTCTTTGTTACGGTAGCATACAGCAATAGCCACCTGGGCATTACGGATCGGTATGCCGAAAGGACTGCACTTTGCAAGATCCTCCAGGATCTGCCTGTCCCGAACCACATAAAACTCCCAGGGACGCTGGTTCTTGGAAGAAGGAGCGGCCATGCCCGCACGGATGATCTGCCGGATTGTTTCGTCGTTCACCGGCTCCTCTGTAAATCTGCGAATGCTTACGCGTTTGAAAATAGGATCCATTTCTCTGCCTTCCTTTCTGTAACTATTAAAATAAGTATAGTCGGCTCATCTTGCCCCGGTTATCATTGATTGACCTGTCTCATCAGGGTCCATCCCGTCAGGAAAAGCCCGCGCAAACAGGTAAATTGTTTAAAAGTCTACTTCCGTATCGTAGTAGCAGCATTTTAGCAGCTTCACCATTTCTTCCTGGCTGGGCTGGCGCGGATTGGAACCGGTGCAGGCATCCAGGATGGCATCTGCCGCGATCCGCTCTACCCGCTCCAGGAACGCTGCCTCCGGAACAAAGCCTTTTTCTTCCGGCAATCCCTTGAGCCCGTAGTGATTTATGCTGTGGGGGATGTTCAGGTCGTCGTTCATCTTCCGCAGGTAAGCGATCAGCAGGTCGACTTTTTCTTCATCGGACCCGCCGCCCAGTTTCATGTAATCCGCAATGACGCCATAGCGTTTCAATGCGGCAGGGTCTTTAGAATTGAATCTGATTACTTTCGGCAGGTACATGGCGTTGGCCGCGCCGTGGATGATGTGGGCGCCAAAGTCCGCAAAAGCGGCGCCGGTCTTGTGGGCCATGGAATGAACGATACCCAGCAGCGCATTGGAGAAGGCCATGCCGGCCAGGCACTGTGCGTCATGCATAATGTCCCGCGCCTCCATGTTGCCGTTATAGGATTTCACCAGGTTAGCCTGGATCAGTTCTATCGCGTGGATGGCCAGCGCGTCCGCATAAGCGCAGTGGGCTGTGGATACATATGCTTCAATGGCGTGGGTCATGGCGTCCATACCAGTATGGGCCGTCAGCTTCTGTGGCATGGTGTGTACAAGATCCGGATCTACAATAGCGATATCCGGCGTAATTTCAAAATCGGCGATGGGATATTTGATCCCTTTTTGGTAATCGGTGATAATGGAGAACGCTGTTACTTCCGTTGCGGTCCCGCTGGTGGAAGAGATGGCGCAGAAATGCGTTTTTGTGCGCAGCTTGGGAAGACCGAACACCTTGCACATATCGGCAAAGGTGGTCTCCGGATATTCATATTTGATCCACATGGCTTTCGCCGCGTCGATGGGGCTGCCGCCGCCCATGGCGACGATCCAGTCCGGCTGGAACTCCTGCATAATGGCTGCGCCGTTCATAACGGTTTCCACAGAAGGATCGCTTTCAATGCCTTCTATCACCTTTGTTTCCATGCCGGCTTCTTTCAGATAGGCCAGCGCACGGTCCAAAAAGCCGCCGCGTTTCATGCTGCCGCCGCCCACACA
>JAFZOG010000133.1 GCA_017550745.1 Clostridia bacterium
AACATCCGGACTAAGCCGGATGGCACAGGCTGTCGAAAACTCCTGGGATGCATCGAAGGGCCGCAGCCCTTCGATTGTAATCCGCAGGGGCCGAAGCGCCCGGAAAACGGTACAGTGTACCGTTTTCAGCGTAGGCCGGGCGGCAGCCCAAGGCGGTCGCCGGGGCCCGAAGTGCCCGGAAAACCTGCCCTTGGGCTGGTTTTCAGCGTTGGGCGGGCCGGAAGGCCCCGGGCAGGCAACAGAATGTTGCTTCCTATATCAATTTCCGGCCGTAAAATGAGCGTTTCCGCAGGAAATGCCATTTTACAAGAAATTGATGTTTCCATCGAAAAACAGCTTTAGCTGACTTTCGATGGCAGGGTATCGACAAAGTCGACACCCTCAACCATCCGGCCTAAGCCGGATGGCGGTGTTTTTGCGGGAAAACCTGCATATCAATACCGTTCGCAGCGGCCGGACGCGACCCAGCAGTACGTGCCGTTTTTATTGACCATAAACCAATGCACGTTGCCGTTTTCCGTGATCCTGCAATCCATCACCGTGAACACTTCTCCCACGTTCAGCGTCGCCACCTGCGGGTAGTCAGTGCCGGGACCGGAACGGCCCACAGTGGCCGCGTGGTGATCGTTGTCCGAAAGACGGATGCGGAGATTTGTATGGTCAAAGCACGGCCTTGTGCCGGGATAGGACGCTGCCTGCTGTGCGGCGGGCGCCGCGGTGGCTTGCTGCGCAGGCGCCAGCGTATACACCGGCGCGGCAGCCTGCGGCCCCTGCTGCGCGACAGGCGCAGGCGTGGGGACAGGGGCGGGGGTGGGCTCGTCGTATTCCACAGCTTTTGTGAAGGTGGATGGGAGGGCGTCCGAATCATTCAGGAATTCCTGCCAGTACAGCGGGCCATTTTTATTCTCGAACCTTACTTCGGCAAAGTCGGATTCCTCGCTCCAGGTTTTTCCATCCACGTCGATATAATACGCCCGAACTTTAAACAGCCCTTCCTTCGTCCATTCGGGGGTCCAGGTGTTTCCGGCGTTGACCTCCACCAGGGCGATCCGCTCGTCAACATCCAGCAGGATATAGGTGATGCCTCCCTCGGCAGGAATGTTGTCGTATTTTATCGTCAGGCAGTTATCTCCCACAGAGATCGACGGCACAGCCGCCAAAGCGGACGGGCAGGAGAACGCCAGCAGGGAAAGGGCACAGAAAAATGTCAGCAGTTTTTTCATCTGGTCATCATACTCACTTTTCACTTATGTTTGTTCAAGAATCATTTGTTCGGTTTTTCAGAAAACCGGTTTCCCGGAAGATACGCCGATTGCCGGGTCTTTGCATATTATAGCATATCTTTCCCGGAAAAGGAAACCGTTTTTGAATGATTTCTGCAAAATTGGGCGGAAAATTTTTCATCGTATTTTTTGTGTGGTTTTTTATGGATTACTATGGTATAATGGTGAGGAAATTGACCGAAGGTCAATTGTCCGTTCAGCCGGGCCGCGAACAGCGAGCACGGCTGGCATCATGGTATAATAAGGATGAGCGCACGGGCGAAGCCGTGGCGCGTGTCGGCGGCTCCCGTAAGGGAAAGACGCCGACCATCATGGTATAATAAAATCAGGATCTGTATGCTGGGTTTTTCATTGTGCCCGCGGCGGCGCGGGCAGGATAGAATCGAGGGAATCGCGATGAAGGTTTTACGGCGGTTTTTGTCGGCGCTGCTGGCGGCGGTCTGCGCGGTGAGCGCGCCTGTTTCGGCAGTCGCCGAAGCGGTTGAATACTTGGAAAACGAATGGAATTATGTGGATCAGGCCATGGATGTGACCCAGGGGATCCCGGACGATGCGGTGGGCGTGCTGGCCAGGATCAGAGAATCCGGTGTGCTGCGGGTGGCGACGGAGCCCTATTATCCGCCCCAGGAATTTCTGGATGAATCCCTGTCCGGGCAGGAACGGTTTGTAGGCGCGGATATGGAGCTGGCCCGGCTGATCGCCGAGCGCATGGGCGTGGAGCTTGAAATCGTGCCCATGGATTTCAGCCTGGTGCTTTCCGCGGTAAGCGACGGGGAATGCGATCTGGCGATTTCCGCCCTGTCCTATACACCGGGCCGGGCGGTGACCAACACGTTTTCCAAGGGCTATTACTATTCAGACGACAATTCCGCCAACGGACTGCTGATCCGCGCCGGTGATCTGGAGAATATCAAAAGCGTTTCGGACCTGGCGGATAAGGTCATCGTGGCGCAAAGCGGCTCCCTGCACGAAGCGCTGGCCGCGGAAAACGTGCTTTTCTACCATGAATTCCGCCGGCTGAAAACCATCCAGGAGGTCTATCTGGCCGTGGCCAACAGCTGGGCGGACGCCGCCGTTGTGAATGTGGCCGCGGCGAAAACCTACATCGAAAGCCATCCCCAGCAGAAGCTGACGATCGTGCCTGGCCTGACCTTCGAGATAACGAAGGAAATGGAAGGCGACCGGATCGCGGCGAAAAAGGGGGAGCTGCAATTGATCTGTTTTGTCAACGGCGTGCTGAACGAAACGCTGGAATCAGGGATCTATTACGAATGGATGGAGACCTACCAGGCCTATTGGGACAGGCTGAATCAATAACACCACGCGTTTTCGCCGTTCAATGAATACGGCGGAAAAGGAGGGTGTCTGTTCAAACGGAAGCCGGAGGAAAAGACCGTGAAAAAGTGGAAGCTGTATCATTTCATCATTTTTATTTTGCTCTGCCTGGCGCTGAATTACGGCGGCAGGGCGCTGGCGACCGGCTTGCAGCTGCCGCTGTGGCTGGATTCCTTCGGCACGGTGCTGTGCGCCTATGTGGCCGGGCCGGTGTGCGGCGGCATCGTGGGCGTCACGCTGAACCTGGTGTACGGCATGACCGCTCCCCTCGCTTCCATCTATGGGCTGACCAGCCTGACGCTGGCCATTGTGGTGGGTATGGCCGCGAAGAAGGACCAAATGAGCACTTTCTTTGGCACGATGACAGCCAGCACCATCGCGTCTCTGGCGGCGATCCTAATTTCGCTGCCCCTGAACGTGCTGTTTCAGGGCGGCAGCACGGGCAATGTCTGGGGCGACGGCGTGATCGCGTACCTGAAGGAATTGGGGTGCCACTGGCTGCTGGCCTGCGGCTTGGGACAGTTCTACATTGATTTTATGGATAAAACCGTTACCCTGCTGGCGCTGTTCCTGGCGCTGAAAATCATGCGCCGGGTGACGGGGCAAAGAACAAAGGAAGAAAACGAAGAGCAAAAGGAAAAACTGAAAAAAGCCGCAGGGACCGTATCCGCCCTGGTGCTGGCGCTTCTGGCGCTGGCCCAGCCCGCCGCCGTATCCGCGGAGAGCGGAGAAAGCAACTACAGCGATTATGTGCAGACCGTTTACAGCAGCAAAAACGGGCTGCCCTGCGGCGAGGCCAACGATATCGCCCAGAGCAATGACGGCATCCTGTGGGTGGGCACCTACGCGGGCCTGTACCGCTATAACGGCAAGGAATTCCGGTCCATGAACCTGGATTCCGTGCGGAATGTGAACTGCCTGTACGTGGACGCGGAAGGCCGCCTGTGGATCGGAACGAATGACAACGGCATTTCCATTTCCATCAACGGAAACATCGTCAACGTCATTGACGAATTCAAGGGCCTGCCCTCCAATTCGGTGCGCTCCATCATTCAAAGCTCGGACGGCTATTACTACATCGGCACCACCAGCAGCATGCAGATCCTGATGCTGAACAGCGGCATGAAGCGGATGAACACCCTCTGGGAGGTCAATTACGCCGACGATATCTGCGCCGACGATCAGGAGCATGTGGCCGCCGTGACCAACGACGGGCGCCTTTTCCTGATGCAGGAGGGCCGGATTTTGTCTTCCCGCCAGGTGATCAACGGGCGGGAGAGTTTCCGCTCCTGCGCGTTTGACAGCAAGGGCCGGCTGATGGTGGGCACTACGGCCAACCATATCTGCACCTACGATATTTCTTCCAATGGCTTTGAGGACGTGGGCATCATCACCTGCGGCGACCTGAAAAATATCAAAGACCTGTATGTGCTGGATAACGGCGAGGTGTTCGTTTCCGCCGACAACGGCGTGGGCTATCTGGACGCCGCCGGAAAGTACCACCCCGTCAACACGAATGATTTCAACGCTTCCATCGACAACATCCTGCTGGACTACCAGGGCAACCTGTGGTTCACCTCCTCCCGCCTGGGCCTGCTCCGCCTGGCGCCCTCCTCCTTCCGGGACGTATACACCACAGTGGGCATGACGCCCCAGGTGGTGAATACCGTCGTCCGCTGGCAGGACTGCTACTATTTCGGCACGGACAAGGGCCTGGACATCGTGGATAAAGAATGCATGAACCAGATGACCAACCGGCTGACGGAAGAATTGGCCAACGTGCGCATCCGCTGCATGGCGGTGGACTCTTCCGACCATCTGTGGATTTGCACCTACGGCGGCGGCCTGATCGAGGTGGAGCCGGACGGTACGGAATACGCGTACATCCACCGGGACGGCAGCTTCGGCAACATGGCGCGCCTGGTGACCGAGCTTTCCGACGGCACGGTATTGGCGGCGGGCAACACGGGCATGAACTTCATCCGGGATCATGAGATTGTCGGCTCCATCGGCTATCAGGGCGGGCTGATCAACTCCATGATCCTCACCGTGACCGAAATGCCGGACGGCCGCATTTTCGCAGGCACGGACGGCGACGGCATCGCCGTGCTGGAAAACCGGGAAGTGACCCGCCTGCTCACCCGGGAAAACGGGCTGAGCAGCAAGGTGATCCTGCGCACCATCGCCGACCCCAAGGGCGACGGCATGTTTATCGTGACCAGCAACGGCCTGTGCTACATGGATGGGAATGAAAACATCCGTCCGCTGAACAACTTCCCCTACTTTAACAACTACGATATATTCGTCCGGGATGAGGACACCCTGTTCGTCATGAGCAGCGCGGGCATCTATGTGGTCAGCCGGGACGAACTGCTGTCCGACAGGGAGGGCATCGAATATGAGCTGCTCAACTTCCGCCGGGGCCTGAACAGCGCCATGACCGCCAACTCCTGGAATTACTGCGAGCGGACCACCGGCGACCTGTTCCTTCCCTGCGACAACGGCGTGTTCATCATCAATGCCTTCAATTACAGCGCCGGAGCGCAGAACTACCGCCTGATGGTTTCTTCCTTAAAACTGGACAATCAGGAGGTCAGCACCCAGCGCGGGCAGGCGATCACCATCGACCGAAACGTGAGCAAGATCGAGTTTTACCCTGAGATCATCAATTACACCATTCAGGATCCGTACGTGGGTTATTATCTGGAGGGCTTTGACAGCGGCTGGACCATCCTGCCCCAGAGCAGCCTGAACTCCATCATGTACACCAACCTGCAGCCCGGCGACTATCTTTTGCACCTGGCGGTGTTCGACAGCAGCCAGCAGGAGATCCTGGCCCAGCGGGTGTACGAAGTGGTGAAAGAAAAGGAAATCTGCGATTATCCCTGGTTCACGGTGTATATGATCGTGGTGCCGATGATCGCGGTGGCCTGGTTCACCTGGTTCATCGTGCGCACCCAGGTGCAGCGCACGCTGGACCTGCAAAAGCGCGAGCTGGCCGTGGCCCGGCAGCAGATTCAGATGGGAAATGAAACCATCTTCGCTATCGCCAAGGCCGTGGACGCCAAGGACGAGCGCACCAGCCAGCACTCCGCCCGCGTTTCCCAGTACTCCGCCATGATCGCGCGGGAACTGGGCTTTCCGGAGGATGAGTGCGAGAACCTGCGCAAGACCGCCCTCATGCACGATATCGGCAAGATCGGCATTCCGGACGCCATCCTGAACAAGCCCGCCAAACTGACCGACGAAGAATACGCCACCATGAAGACCCACACCACCCGCGGCGCGGAAATATTAAAGGACTTTACGCTCCTTGACCACGTGATCGAAGGTGCGCTGTACCATCATGAACGCTATGACGGGCGCGGCTATCCCAACGGCTTACAGGGGGAAGACATCCCCATCAACGCCCGCATCATCGGCGTGGCCGACGCCTTCGACGCCATGACGGCCAACCGCGTGTACCGAAAGCAAATGGACTTTGACTATGTGCTGGGCCAGCTGCGCCAAGGCCGGGGCGCGCAGTTTGACCCCCAAATGGTGGATGTTTTGCTCAAGCTGATCGATGACGGAAAGGTCAACCTGAACGAGCTGTACGGCATCAAGCCTGAGGATGGGGAACCCAAAAAAGAAGAGCAGAAGCCTGAACAGCCCAAGGCTGACGCCTGAGCGGGAGGATGCGTATGAAGCGGTATTATATCACAACGGCTGTGATTTGCCTGCTGGTACTGTTGACATTCAGCTTTGTTCTCGACTTTTGGGACCGGGCCCCCGCCGTGGATGAACTGAAGGTCGGCTTTATCTACGAAAGCGACGAAAGCACGCCGTACACCTATAATTTCTATCAGGCCCAGGAAGCGCTGGAAAAGGAATACGGCAAGCGCGTGCAGATCCTGTCCAAGAGCAACGTGCGGGAAGCCGAAACCGAAGAGCCGCTGCGGGAATTGGCGGACAGGGGCTGCCGGATCATTTTTGTCAATTCCTACAGCGAACAGGTGGAGCAGGTCGCCCGGGAGTATCCCGCCGTGCAGTTCTGCCAGGTGTCGTTCCGGGCGGCGTCCGCGGAAAACACGCCCGAAAACTATCACACTTTTAAAGGAAAAATCTATCAGGGCCGGTATGTCAGCGGTCTGGTGGCGGGCATGAAGCTGCGGGAGATGATCGAACAGGGCGTCATTCAGCCAAAGGAAGCGCTGGTGGGCTATATCGGCGCAAACAGCACGGAGGAAGTGGTGTCCGGCTTCACGGCTTTCCTGCTGGGCGTAAGGTCCGTCTGCCCCGAGGCGACCATGCGCGTGCGGTATACCGGCACCTGGAGCAGCTTCGCCGTGGAAAAGAGCTGCGCGAAAGCCCTGATCGACGAAGGCTGCGTGATCATCGCCCAGCATACTGACACCATTGGCCCCGCCATGGCCTGCGAAGAAGCGCTGGGCACAAAAAAAGTGTACCATGTGGGCTATAATCAGAGCATGATCGACATTGCCCCCTATTCCTCCCTCATCAGCACGCGCATCAACTGGACGCCCTATATCACCGGCGCGGTGGGCGCCGTCCTGGCCTCCAAGCCTATCGAACGGTATGTGGACGCTGCGGCCTGCGGCCGCGATATGACCGCTGGATTCGAAAAAAACTGGGTGGAAATGCTGGAACTGAACAAGCCCATTGCCGCCGAGGGAACCGAGGCGCGCATCGCCCAGACCATCGAAGCCTTCCGCAAGAACCAGATCGACGTGTTCAAAGGGGATTACCGGGGGGTGAACCCGGATCACCCGGCGGATACCATCGACCTGAACCAGGGCTTTGCTGAAAACAAAGACAGCTCGTCCCCCTCGTTCTACTATATCCTGCAAGATATCATTACAATAGAATGATTCGCCTGCCCGCTGTAAATCCAAAGATCGTTACCGGCATCCTTTGACGCCGGTAACGATCTTTTTTCACAAAATACTATTTTCAAATCAAATAAGCAATAAATACATAATCAATAATACATGTCATCCCGAGCGAAGTGGAGTGAGAACGAAACGGAGTCGAGGGATCTTTGAGCTGGTTGATCACGTTGCTTTAGATCCCTCCGCTCCGCTTCGCCAGGTCCTTCGACTCCGCTGCGCTCCGCTCAGGATGAAATCGCTTCGGTCGGAATGACATTGCTTATTGTTGGTTCTATATGGTTCATCTATTTTGAGAACAGTATCATACTGAAGAATGAAATGAAACCTTTATATCAGATCATATTAGCCTTCAAAATGCAGGTCGATGGATCCGTTGCTGGTAGAAACGGTGAGGGGCTTAAAGCCGTCCTGCTGCTTGGGCAGTGAATTTTTTCCGTTGCTGGTGCGGCTTTCGATGCGCCAGTCGGACATTGTGCCGGGAATACCGCCGCGGATGCTGGCGTTGGAGGTTCTCAGCTGGATGGATGCGCCTTGGGAACGCCAGGTTTCCAGCTTGCCGTTGCTGGTGGTCATGCGCAGTTCGCCCTTGGCGGCGCAGTCCTCGGCCAGAATGCCGCTGTTGGAGGTGATGAGCTGCAGGTTTCCGGCGCTTTGCAGGCTGTGCCCCTCAATATGGCCGTTGGAGGTGGTGAGCTGCATGTCTCCTTTCGATTTCAAATCATTCGCCACGATGCGGCTGTTGCTGGTTTTGCAGGACATGTACTGCCGGCTTGTGATGTTGGTGAGCACCAGCCTGCCGTTGCTGGAAACGCAGTTCAGACGCACGCAGGAAAGGTCGCCTGCCTCGATGCGGCTGTTGCTGGTTTTCAATTCCGCCTCGACCAGCGCCTGGCACCCGCTGACCTTCACGGAGGCGTTGGATGCGTGGGCGGTCAGGCTGACCAGCGCGTTCCGGGGCAGCAGCAGCTCCACCGTGGGGGCGGGCTTGCTCCAGCGCATTTTTATGATACCGTCCAGTACGGCGAAGGTGAAACGGCTGATGTCCATCTTCTTATAGGACAGTTTTTCCAGCGCCAGCACGCCGTCGTCCAGGTTCAGTTCATAGGGGTCGTTATCGCAGGTGTAGTAGGTCAAAGTCAGGTCGTTTCCCTCGCAGGCGGTGACCCGGATGGGCATTTCTCCGCTCAGCAGGCGAATGGCGCGCACCTTGTCCGCGGGGCAGGTGAAGGTTTTCTTTTCATAGTCGCCTTCCGCGGTATCCGTGGTATGACGCTGAATATAGTTGGTGGCCGCATCCACGGCCCGTTCCACAGAATCGAATACCTTGTTCCCCGCGAAATCCACAGCCCGCTCCACGGAATCGCAGACCTGGTCGCCCACGGAATCCATGGTTCGTTCCATGGAGTCGAGGGCCTGATCCATGGAGTCGAAGGCCCGGTCCACCGCATCCTTCTTTTTGTCAGAAGCTTCAGGTTCGGGTGCGGAGGGGGAAACGGGCGTCTCGGGAGGCGTGACCTTTCCTGCCTTTTCCAAATCCTCAAACGTGCGCAGCAGGCTGCCTGCCAGGGAGGAAAAGCGCATGGCTTCGTCGGTCAGCTGTTCGCCATCGTCCGTTTCGGGTTCATCTTTGGCGTAATTGCCTTCCGCTTTCAGCCGCTCGGCAATGGTCTCGGGGCGTTCCATGGCCGCCACAGCAGAAGCCTCGTCCATACCGTCCTCCATGCGGTCCTCCACCATTTCTTCATAGTAATCCAGGATCGCCTTCCGCTGGGCCGTGGGGATAAAACCCAATTTGCTTTCCAGCGCTTCCATATAATCCTTCCGCGTCATTTTCTTCTTCCTCCCTTATTGATGATGCAGCCTGGCTGTATTGTTCTCATTAGGTCGTAATTCGCAAAAAAGGAAATTTCGTAAAGCTCTTTCGGAAAAACCATTTCCCGAAATTCATCCGCCGTCCGGCAAAAACGGCCTTTCTCATGAATCCAATCGCCCGGACCGCACACCGCCGTTCACCTCCGCAATGAAATCATATACCCGGTTCACCTCGGCCCACTCGCTTAGAAAATCGGCGATGCGCTGCCGGCCCTCATTCGTAATGGAATAATACTTTCGCAAGCGGCTGTTGTGCTCCACGCTGTACACCGTCAGGCTGCCCGCCGCTTCCAGCCGCCTCAGCACCGGATACAGCGTGGATTCGGACAGGGGCATGATGGGCTCGATGTCCTTGATCAGCTGGTAGCCGTAGGAATCTCCCCGGCTCAGCACGGACAGGATGCACACCTCCATCATTCCTTTCTTCATCTGAGAATCCATAATATCGCCTCCTTAATAATACTATATAACACATAGTATTATTTGTCAAGCATTATTTTCTTTTTTTTTCATGAAAAAAAACGGGTGTTTTGCAGGAATTTCTTATCTATAGGAAGAAATATTCCTGATGATTGATTCTTGGCTTTGGAGGATGAGCGATGAAAATACAGCCTCCGCGGCGGACGCCGGAGGATGAGCAAAGGCTGATGGTGCTTTTTTGCCTGGCGCGTTTGGGCCCGTGTACCGAATTGCAGCTTTTGCAGTTCCTGTTTGAATACGATGTCATGAATTATTTCGATATGATGTTCGCCCTGAGTGACTTGTGTACCAGAGGCCAGACGGTCAGAACGAGAAAGAACGCGGGCTTCGAGTACCAGGTCACGGAGGCCGGGCAGGAAGCGCTGGAGCTTTTTGGAAAGCGTGTGCCCAACAGCCTGAAAACGCTGTTATCCGAAAATGAGAGCGCGTGGAAAGCCCGCTTTAAGCAGGAAACCCAAAGCCAGCAGCAGATCGTGCAGACGGACCGCGGGGAATACGAAGTCAATTTCCGGGTGGTGGAAAAGGACATGGACATGATGCGGCTGACCCTGTCGCTGCCCACGCGGGAGCTGGCGGAGATGCTGGCCAAGCGCTGGAAGGACAAGGCCGGGAAGGTGTATGAAACGGTGATCCGCATCCTGACGGAGGACGAGGCATGAACGTATACGCGCTGCTGCTCTGCGGCGGAAGCGGCACCCGCATGGGCGTGAAGGAAAACAAGACCCTGCTGAAGATCGGCGGCGTTCCGGCGATTATCCGTTCCTTCCGGGCGTTTGAGCCGCTGGTGAAGGGGATCGTATTGGTGACGCGGGCGGAGGAGGAAGCGGTTTTTCATGAAGCTTTGAGCGCTTGCGGCTGCGCTCCGCTGGCCATCGTGGCCGGGGGAGAGGACAGGCAGGCGTCCGCGCTGAACGGCCTGCGGGCGCTGCCGCCGGACGCGGACATCGCCCTGATTCACGACGGCGCGCGCCCTTTCGTAACGGAGGAAATCATCCGGCGGGTGATCGAAAGCGCCGAGGAATACGGCAGCGGAGTCGCCGCTGTTCCCGCCCGGGACACCGTCAAGCGGGCGGACGCGGAGGGGCGCGTGCTGGAAACGCTGGACAGAAGCGCTTTGTGGCAGATGCAGACGCCCCAGGGTTTCTTCGTGAAGGACCTGCTGGACGCGCACGCGAAAGCGCCAGCCCGATACACGGACGACGCGGCGCTGATGGAAGCGGCGGGGCATTCCGTATGGCTGGTGCCGGGCAGCCCGGACAATATCAAACTGACTTCACCGGAGGATCTGCGTATGGTCAACGGGATGCTGACGCCCCGCGTCGGCACGGGGTTTGACGCCCACCGGCTGGTGGAAGGCCGGGCTTTATGGCTGGGCGGCGTGCGGGTACCCTATGAGAAGGGCCTTCTGGGCCACAGCGACGCGGACGTGGCGCTCCACGCCCTGATGGACGCGCTGCTGGGCGCGGCGGCCATGGGGGACATCGGCAAGCTGTTCCCTGACAAAGACCCGCAATATGAGGGCATCTCCTCCCTGATATTATTAAAGGAAGTAGGGAAGCGCCTGGGGGAAGCGGGCTTCACCGTAGGGAACGCGGACGTGACGATCGTGTGCCAGGCCCCGAAGCTGTCCCCCTATATTCCCGCCATGCAGGAAGCCATTGCCAATGCCCTGGGCATCTCCCGGCGGCAGGTGTCCGTCAAGGCCACCACCACCGAGCATATGGGCTACGAGGGCAGCGGCGAGGGCATCAGCGCCCAGGCGGCGGCGCTCCTGTTTTCATAGAAACCAATGATATGTTGAAATACATTTGAAGGAGGACATTCTCATGCTGAACAACGGTAAAATCTGGCTTGGCACATCCGATCACGGCCCGGTGGAGCTGCTGCCGTCCATGGCGAACCGCCACGGGCTCATCGCGGGCGCTACGGGCACCGGCAAAACGGTGACGCTGCAGGTGCTGGCGGAGGGCTTCTCCCAGCTGGGCGTGCCTGTGTTCATGGCCGACGTGAAAGGCGACCTGGCGGGCATCTGCTCTCCCGGACAGGGCAGCGCCAAGATCGACAGCCGGCTGAACACCTGCGGTGTGGAGCATTTCTCTTTCCGCGCGTGCCCCGTCACCTTCTGGGACGTTTACGGCGAGAAGGGCCATCCGGTGCGCACCACGGTGAGCGAAATGGGCCCGCTGCTGCTGGCCCGGATGCTGGGCCTCAATGAGACCCAGACCGGCGTGCTGCATATCATCTTCCGCATCGCGGACGACGAGGGCATGCTGCTGCTGGACCTGAGGGACGTAAAAGCCATGCTGGCCTACGTGGGCGAAAACGCCGCCCGCTACACCCTGGACTACGGCAATGTGGCGAAGGCCACCGTGGGCGCCATCCAGCGGGCCATCGCCATCCTGGAAGACCAGGGCGGCAACCAGTTCTTCGGCGAGCCGGGCCTGGACCTGGCGGACTGGCTGGTGCAGGACGAGGACGGCCACGGCATGGTGAACATTCTGGCGGCGGAAAAGCTGTTCCGCAAGCCCGCCATGTACTCCACCTTCCTGCTCTGGATGCTGGGCGAGCTGTATGAATTGCTGCCCGAGCAGGGCGACAGCGAGCTGCCCCGGATGGTATTCTTCTTCGACGAAGCCCACCTGCTGTTTGACGACTGCTCCAGGACGCTGCTGGAGCGCATCGAGCAGGTGGTGCGCCTGATCCGTTCCAAGGGTGTGGGCGTGTACTTCATCACCCAGTCGCCCACCGACGTGCCCTCTTCCGTGCTGGGCCAGCTTTCCGGCCGGGTACAGCACGCCCTGCGCGCCTTCACGCCCCAGGAGCAGAAGGTGGTCCGCGCCGTGGCCCAGACCTTCCGTGTAAACCCGGAGTTTGACACCGAAGCGGCCTTGACCCAGCTGGCTACCGGCGAAGCGCTGATTTCCTTCCTGCAGCATGACGGCACCCCCGGCATCGTGCAGAAGGCCACCATCCTGCCGCCCCAGAGCCAGATCGGCATGATTACCGACGATCTGCGCAAGACATTCATGGACACCGACGCCATCGGCGAAAAGTACGATGTGGCCTTTGACCGGGAAAGCGCTTATGAGCTGCTTTCCGCCCAGTTCGCGCAGACCGGGGCGAAGCAGACCCAGGTTGTCCGGCCCGTGGAGGCCCAGGTGGAGGAGATCCCCGTGTCCGCCCAGGTGCAGGCCGAAACCGTCCAGTCCTATGCGCCTATGACCTTCCGGGTCTACAATCCCGCCACCGGCCAATATGAGGAGCAGGTAATGAGCACGCTCCAGCAGCCGGTCTATCAGCAGCCTGCGCAGCAGGCCCAGCCGGTTTACCAGCAGCCGGTACAGCAGGCGCAGCCCGTGTACCAACAGGCGCCCGCTTATCCCGTGCCTGCGGCTCAGCCCGCGCAGCAGGCCGCTCCCGCCGTGCAGCAGGAGGAGGCCAAGCCCGCGAAAAAGCCCGCCAAGAAACCCAGCGAAATGACCGCCGCGGAAAAGTACCTGAACAGCTTCCTCAATTCCGCTACCACCGGCGCCGGCCGTGAGGTGGGCCGCCAGGTCAGCCGCTCCATCCTGGGCATCTTCGGCATCGGCTCCAGCAAGAAAAGGTAAGGTTTAGGGTACTATAAGGAAGTAAAGGGATCAGGGATTAGGGATTAGGGATCAGGAGAGAACCCACCCTGTCATCCTGAGCGAAGCGAAGGACCTCCCTATACAGATGGGCACGTGCGAAGAAACTCACTCGTAAAAGCATTTTTACAAAGAACGGATGAGTTCCTTCGCACGCCACATCCGTATCGTGGCGGCTCAGAGCCTGCCCTGAGCGTAGTCGAAGGGATGACAGGCGAGGTTGCTTTCGCCTAATCCCTATTCCCTAATCCCTGATCCCTTTACTTATTTAGGGAGTGTTCACACTGCCGCTCAAAGGCTGAATTCTGGTTGATTTTCCGTCATGCTGCGTTGCATTTCCTTGAAATACCGCCAGTATTCCTGCGGAAATGCGCCTTGCCTGACGAAAAATCATCTCAGAATCAGCT
>JAFZOG010000134.1 GCA_017550745.1 Clostridia bacterium
CCGTATCCCCGAATCGACTGGCGAAAATAGCTGGTTCTACCCAACGAAGTGCTTTCGCCTATTGGGATGCAAGGGATGAAATCCCTTGCCGCAGGTCTGGGCGCGCGCAGCGCCCAGCGTATCCCTTTACTGACTTAAAGTGCCCATAAAAAGGAGAATTTCCCATGAATGCTGCTGACGTTATTGTGCTCCTTCTGGTAGCGGGGGCGGCAGGGCTTGCGGTTTGGCTCATGCGCAGGCGGAAAAAGAACGGCTGCTGCGGAGACTGCGCCGCCTGTGGCTGCGGCTGTTCCGCGCAGAAGAAGGGCCGTTGAGCCGCCTCATCTGAGCGGCTTTGGCAAAACGCGGATCACAGCAAATACTGGTACACTGCCCAGAAATGGCAGGCGGTGCCGATGAGGCAGAAAACATGGAACACGGAATGGATATACTGCTTTTTCGCGCCGATGCCGTACAGGACGGAGCCCACCGTGTATGCCGCGCCGCCAGCCAGGAGCCAATACACCCCGGCGCGCCCGGCGGTGCGCAGCAGGGCGGGTACGCCCGCTAAAATCATCCATCCGCACACCAGATGGCAGACCACGCTGGCCCTTTTGAACCGCTCCATGTTCACGCCATTGAGCGAAATGCCCGCGGCGGCGAAGGCGGATACGATGCCCAGCAGCGTCCAGCCCAGCCAGCCGCCCACGCCCAGCAGCGACACCGGCACATAGGTGCCCAGCACCAGAAAAAACACGTTGCAGTGGTCGATCACCCGCAGCACCTGTTTCCCCTTTACCCGGCGGCTCAGGGCGTGATACACGCAGGAGACGGTGTACAGCACGGTCATGGCGCATCCAAAGACAGCTGCCGACACCGCAGCCAGCGGCGTTTTCGCCCGAACCAGCATCAGGATCAGCGCGGCCACGCTCAGCAGCCCGCCAAGGCCGTGGGAGACGGCATTGAAGATTTCCTCCCCCAGCGTGTAATTCGGAATGCTGATGCCCTGCTTTTTCTTCACGCTGCTTTTTTTGACGGTATTTTCCATAGCGGACCTCCGGAAATAATCTTGTATATTTTTGTATCTGGTATTCAATACTATTTTATATGATTATAATCTCTTTGTCAAGCGGCAATAAAAAACAGGCTGCAATTTCCAGCCTGTTTTTTATTTCTCCGCCCCGGTGCTGCGGCGCAGGATGCGGGCGATGGGGCGCTCGAAAAGGAAGGTGATGAGGGCGGCGAGGACGAGGGCGAAAACGAAGCAGCAGATGGTGTAGGTCAATTGCCAGCGGAATTCGCCGTCCATCCAGGGGGTCGGGGAGGCGCTGGGGGGAAAGCCCCATTCCTTCAGCTTCACGGCCAGCATCTGGTGGTAAATATAAAATTGAAAGGAAATGAGCGACAGAAAGCGCATCCCCCGGTTACCGAGCAGGAAGCGCAGGGCGGGCAGGGAGAAGGCGGCGCAGACCATCAGGCAGGCCAGGGTGGCGGTGAGGGGAAAGCGGCGGTCCATCTGCCCCTGGCGGATGGCCTCATAGGAGGAAACGGAGGCCTGGGCGGCGGCGATCTGCATCAGGGCGCATACGCACACCACCGCCATCACGGTAAAAAACAGCCGCGTCTTGGCGTCGGGTTCATTGCCCAGGCGCTTGCGCAGGGAGGCGAACACCGACGCGGCCACAAACCCGTTGGCGTACACGTCCAGGAAAGCGGGCATCTGGTTGAAGTACATGGTGGTATCCGGCTGGAGGGAGGCGTAAAACCGGAACGCAAACGCCCCGCCCGCCAGGACAGCATAGGTCAGGATGGGCAGCTTCCGGAACGCCCGGGCCAGCAGGGGAAAAATCAGATAAAACTGCATCTCCACCGCCAGCGTCCACAGCGCGCCGTTCAGGGGAGAGCTCAGGTAACTGAAAGAAAACAGGTTGTGCGTAAAGGTCAGGTGGGTGAGGATGTCCAGCACCGCGTCGAAGGGCCGGTCATATTTCCCCTGGACGCAGCTGAGGACGAACATGGGCACCACGCACAGCAGGTAGGAGGGCACGATGCGGATGAGCCGCCGCTTGTAAAACGCGGCGGCGGAGGGCAGCCTGGCTCCGGCCTGGGTATACGGAAGGTAGAGCAGAAAGCCGCTGAGCAGGATCAGCCCGTCCACCCAAAGATAGCCCGTGCGCAGCAGGAAATCCAGGCTGATCACCTGATTTCCCGCCTGGAAATACGGCGAAAGCCAGCTCTGCTGCCAGATATGGAACCAGCCTACCAACAGGATGCAAAGCACCCGGACGCCGTCGAGGACATCCAGGTGCTTTGCGTCCGGCGCCATCCGATAGGAGAGGAAGGGCTGGAACCGCTTTCTTTCGTGCCGGGGTTTCCTGATTTCATTTTCCATGGTCAGTTTGTTTCTTCCTCCGCGCGGGTGAGGCGGTAAAGGGTCCGGCTCTTGGTGTGGCGGAGGGTGAGCGCGTTCTGCTTGAGGGACACGATTTCATAGGTGACGGCAGTGGGGTCAGGCTCGCTGCCCGTGTTCACCGCGTACATGTTGGGCACGTAGTAGTAGGCTTCCTCCCCCAGCAGGCTGCAGGTGCCGTCCTGGCGGAATTCAAAGGTCTGGCCCTTCTCGGTCTCCCATACGCCCATGAGCTTGTACACCGCTTTGTCCAGGCGGTAGGAGGACACATCCTTATAATCCAGGATGCGGTTGTAATAAACCAGCGCTTCAAAGGGCTTGCGGCTGTTATACAGTTCGTTGGCGTAATGGTAGCAGGCGTCCTTGTACATATCGGGGATGGAGGCGTATTTATCGGTGAGGAAGCCCTCCTGCAGGGGCTCCAGCGCTTCGATGACGGTCAGGTAATCCTTTTCCGCCAGGGCCGCCTGGGCGGTTTCGTAGGCCGAGGAGCAGTAGGCGTCGGCGCAGGCCTGGGCCCGTTCCTGGGCGTCCCGGTAGTCCCCGGCCAGGACGAACATGGCGGCGGCTGTGGCCATATCGTCCTCCGCCACGGCTTCCTCGGCGGCCTGATAGGCCAGCTGCCGCAGCTTGTCGCGGCCCGCGGGATAGCTGCCTTCAATGGAGGAAAGCAGCGCGATGGCGGCGGCCAGATCCTCTTCGTCCACCTTTTCCAGCGCCAGCTGATACACGCACTGGCGGTACTGGTCCGGGGCATCCTCATAATCCCCCAGGGCTTCAAACAGATTCCGGGCGGTCTCGTAATCCCCCTGGTCCCTAAAGTCCAGGGCCAGCAGATAGCGGGCACGGCGCTGGGCTTCCAGCACGCTTTCATTCTCGCTGTCGCCGGATACGAGGGTAATGGCCTGTTCATACTGGCCGTTTTCCATGCGGGCCTGGGCGGCGTTGGTGAGGGCCTTGGTCAGCAGGGTCACGGCGTCCCTGTATTCGCCCACCTGGGCCAGCAGGGCGGCGGCGCTTTCATCGTCGCCCTGTTCCATCTGCGAAACTGCGCGGTCGTAGAGGATCTGGTTGATGTATTCCGCGGCGTTGCCGTAGTCCGAAATGGTCTGCAGCAGGGCCAGCGCGCCTTCCTGGTCGCCGTCCTCCAGCATCTGCAGGGCGGGGCGGTACACGCATTCCTTCTTCGCTTCCTGGGCGGCCAGCAGGTCCGGAGCCTTGTCAAAGTATTCCACGGCCCGGGCGTATTCGCCATCCGCCATCAGCGCCGCGCCGATAAAGTAGTAGCACTGCATCAGCAGGGTCCGGGAATCCTGGTAGCCGCTGATCTTTTCCAGCATTTCGGCGGCCCGCTGGTAATCCCCCTCCTCCATGGCGGCCACGGCGGGGGCGTACAGGCAGCTGGCGGCCCGGCGGTAGGCGTCGGAATAATCTCCGGCGGCCAGGAAGTATTCGGCGGCGGCCTCATAATCCGAAGCGCTGTACGCCGCGTCGCCCGCCGCGTAATAGGCGCGCTGGAGCTGGATGGCGGAATCGCGGTAATCCCCCAGCTCGGTGAGCGCTTTTACGGCGGCCAGCGGGTCGCCCCCGCTGTCCAGGGCTTCCATAGCGGGCTGGTACAGGCATTCCTTGGCGTTGGACTCGGAATTCTGGAAGGAGCCCAGGGACAGGAATTTTGACCGGGCTTCTTCATACTGCTTTTTCCCCATCAGGTCCAGGGCCCATTCATATTCCGCCTGGCTGCGCTTCATCCGGGCGTTGCCGTAATTGGGCACGGATTCATACAGGGCGATGGCCTGCTCCCAGTTGCCGGAGGCCAGCAGCTTTTCCGCGTAGACGTACCGGGCCTCCTGGGCGCGGGTGGCGCTGTCCTTGTAGTCCCCCAGGGCGTCAAAGCCGCTCTGGGCGGCGCGCAGGGAGGTGTAGGTGCCGCCGTTCAGGGCGTTCATGGCGGCGCGGTAATCGCATTCCAGGGCCAGGTCGGCGCTGTCGCGGTAATCGCCCAGGGCCAGGAACTGCTCCTTGGCGGCGTCGTACTGGCCGTTTTCCAGGATGCGGTTGGCCTGGTAATAGCGGTAATAGGGAATGCCGTGGAAATACACGGCGTAAAACAGGCCGATCACCACTAGGATGGAAACGAGGGTGGTCAGGATGATCCGGCGGCGGCGGCGCAGGCGGCGCTGGCGGGCTTCCTTCACGGCATTTTGGCGGCGCTGCTCCTCCCGCAGGCGGCGCTGCTCCTCCTCCACGGCGGCCTGGCGCGTGAACAGCACGCTTTCGATGGCGGCCTCGTTGAGCCGGGTAAAGATGGCGTGCCGGTCCCGGCGGCAGCGGCTGCAGGTATCCTCATGGGCGCCGTTGGGGCGGCCGCACACGCACACCCACACCGCCCCCTGGTCGCTGGGATAGCTGGCGGCGTCGGGGCCCGCCATCTCCTGCATCACCTGCAGCTGGGGGCCGGTGAGCAGGGGGGTGGGCCGGTATTCCAGCGGCTCGGCCTGCCCCTTGCGCCACACGGTGTTGTCGTCGAACCAGACCTTGTCAATGATCACTTCCAGATCCTGGGCGTACTCCGCTTCCTCCACCTCCACGGACGCTTCAAACACGTGCCGTCCGGGCCCGAACAGCCCCTGCAGCCGCTCCACATGGCGGGCGTACTGCTCTCCCTGCGCGTCAAAACAATGCACGCATACCTGAATGCTGCGCACATCCTTGTCGCTGAGGTTAAAAATCTGCATGGTCAACACAGGGTCGTCCGGGGAAGGCATCCTGCAGTGCCACAGCTCCACAGGAGAGGAAAGGTCTATCCGCATAAGGGAGCCTCCGATGATCGAGAAATTTGCTGAATACGGATGGAACTCCGTGAAAAAAATCGAAGAAAACGAGGATGGAAGAAAAAGGGGAATTGTCAAGGGGCACTCCCCTTGACTGAAATCCGCAGGCGGCGGCGTGTACGCCGCCGGGGCCCGAAGCGCCCGGAAAACCTGCCCTTGGGCCGGTTTTCAGCGAAGGGCGGGCCGGAAGGCCCCGGGCAGGCAACCGAAGGTTGCTTCCCATATCAATTTCTGGCCGTAAAATGAGCGTTTCCGCAGGAAATGCCATTTTACAAGAAATTGATGTTTCGCATGAAAACGGAATCAGGATTCCGATTTCATGCGCCCCATTCAGCGACAGCTGAATGGGGATTACCGGAGGAGCATCGTCATGGTTTCCAGCCTGCCGTCGATGAAGGTGAGGGACCAGAGCACATGGGCGTCCTGACCGACGGCCAGGGCGTAGACGACCTCCGCGCTGCCGGGGGAATAGGTCATCCGGCCGTAGGGATAGTCCACGCCGTCGCCGTAAAGCAGCACCGTGCCATCGTCCCTGAATTCTTCCACGTGGCGGAAGCGGAAAAGCACGGCGTCCATCAGGTCGCCGATCCGCACGCCCCGGGGGCCTTCGCAAACGTTCTTGTTGACGGTCAGGCTGTCCACATGGAGGAAATTCTTCTGGGCGTCGTATACCAGCACCAGGGAAACGCCGTCCCATTGCAGGATGCGCAGCTTTTCACCCGTGGAATCCTCGGTCCATTCGTCCACCTGGGGCATACCGAAAACATCGATCATTTGGTCGTAGGGGTCGCCGAATTCTTCCAGTTGGGGCACATAGTTCAAATCAATAAAGTCAAAGGAGGCGTTCTCATACGCCTCGGCGATCAATGCCCGGAAGGACAGGTCTTCCCGTTCCAGGGGGGCCAGGGTTTCGCCGTTTTCGCTGCTGGGATAAGCGAAGTATTCGTTTACTTCCTGCATGCGGGCGGAATCGGCGACGAGGCCGTCCAATTCTTCCGGGTCCTGCTCCCAGAAAGCGCTGTCCACCACCATATAGCAGACCATATTATCTTCCATATGGTAGGTAACGTCGCACACATGGGCGCTGTTTTCGCCCCAGAAAAAGGTGTCATGCACCACGTCCTCCGCCCGCTGGCCGTCCCTGAACACATAGCCCAGGGACACTTCGGGCTTTTCCCCTGAGACATACAGCGTGGCTTCGTAGTAGCTGCCAAACAGGCTGTCGTTATCGTTGGGATACGCTGCCAGCACCTCGGAAAGCGTTGCGCCGACGTTCACGCGCAGGCCGGGCAGGGCATAGGTTTCCACCCTGGCGTTTAATACGCGGGCGTCCGCGGACATTTCCGCGCCTTCAATGATAATGGATCCGCCGGGAAACTCGACGACAGAGGTGCCGTCGCCGTTTTCAATGATTTCCAGGTCCGGCATCGCCGCCACCAGCGGCCCCAATTCGGACAGGTAGGCGTCCACTTCCTCCTTCGTCAGCGGGCCGGGAGCTCCCTCCGCCAGAGCAAGGCAGGGGCAGAGCATTAGGCAGGCCAACAGCAGGGCAAAGCTTTTTTTCATGGCTGTTCTCCAATTTCGGTTATTCGTTTAAGGGGATGATCCCCTCGGGCTTCACCAGCGCGTAGAGCAGCCGGGCCTTGGGGGCGGGTTCCTTCGTAAAGGTGAGGGCGTCCAGCACGCGCTGTTCGGTTTCCTTGGCGCTTTCCATGCTGGCGGCGTGGAGGGTGCACACCGTGTCCCCGGCCTTCACAAAATCGCCCATGCGCTTTTCCATCACGAAGCCCACGGCGGGGTCGATGATATCCTCCTTGCTCACGCGGCCCGCCCCCATGCGCTGGGCGGCCAGGCCCAGGGCCGTGCCGTTGACGTGAGACAGATAACCCTCCGCTTTCGCCTGAACCGGGTAAATGACCGGCGCTTTCGGCAGCAGGGAAACATCGTCGCACACCCGGGGGTCGCCGCCCTGGGCCGCGATCATTTCCTTCAGCTTCTGCAATCCCGCGCCGGATTCCAGGGCCCGGTTCAGCAGCACCAGGGCGCCTTCCTCCGTTTTCATCACGCCGGAGGCGGTGAGCATCAGGCTGCCCAGGAACAGGGACACCCGCTTGAGCGGCCCCTCTGCCCTGCCCGTCAGGATGTCGATGGCTTCCTTGACTTCCAGGGCGTTGCCCACGTGGGAGCCCAGGGGCTCCTCCATGCCGCTGACCACCGCCACGATGCTCTTGCCCGCGTGGTGGCCGATGTCCACCATGGCCTTCGCCAGCTCAACGGACGCTTCCAGGGTGGGCATCAGCGCGCCGGAGCCGGTCTTTACGTCCAGCACGATGGCCTTGGCCCCCGCCGCGAATTTCTTGCTCAGGATGCTGCTCACGATCAGGGGGATGGAATCCACCGTGGCGGTCACGTCCCGCAGGGCGTAGAGCGTTTTGTCCGCCGGGGCGAGGCGGGCGCTTTGGCCCACCACCGCGCATCCTACAGAACGAACGATGGATACAAATTCTTCCTCCGGCAGCTCCACCTGCATGCCGGGGATGCTTTCCAACTTGTCGATGGTGCCGCCGGTGTGGCCCAGGCCGCGTCCGCTCATTTTCAGCACCTTGCCGCCGCAGGCCGCCACCAGGGGCGCCAGCACCAGGGTGGTGGTGTCTCCCACGCCGCCGGTGGAGTGCTTATCCACCGGCACGCCGCCCACGTCCGGGGAAAGCATATTGCCGGAAGCAGCCATGGCCATGGTCAGGTCGGCGGTCTCCCGGGCGTCCATGCCGTTTAAGCGGATGGCCATCAGCAGGGCGGAAAGCTGGTAAGCCGGCAGGGAGCCGTCCGCTGCGCCTTTGACAAAATAAGCGATCTGCTCTTTGCTCAGTGCGCGGCGCTGCTTTTTATCTTCCAGAATAGAAATAATATCCACGCAAAAACACTCCCTTATTTCGCCCTGTATATTCTGCTTCCATTATAGTATAGCATAAATCCCGTTTCAGGAAATGGAAATGAATCTAAAGTTCCGTTCTGAAAATTGTAACAAAATTTTTAAAAACTCTTGACCTTGTAACAAAAATGTAATAGAATGTAACAGAAAGGTCGAAATTTCTCTTTTTAACGTACGCCAAAGTGAACCGGCCCAAAAAGCCGGGAAAACACATGTGGATGGAGTGTTGGTTCAGATGAAGCAGACAGGTTTTTTCAAGCGGATCGCAACCGTCGCGCTGCTGATCGCGATGGTTCTTTCAGCTGTGCCGACGGCCGGGTCCGAGGTGCAGCACGGGTATGTGGTCTTACCGTCGAACGTCAGCGAACGGGTGGTGAATTTCCGCAAGGAAGCGAACACCAATGACAACACCAACTACCCCATCGCCCGACTGCCCGAATACTGGGTAGTGGAGATCCTGGGCCGCAAGAGCACGGGCACCACCGACTGGTACTACGTGCGCACCAATATCGGCGTGGCCGAGGGCGACAAAGTCCAATATTCGTACGGCTTTGTGATGGCCAAATATATCCAGGCGATGACAGACAGCGAGGAAGCGCTGTACAGGCAGAATCAGGGCAATACCTTCATTCCCGCCGCGCCTGTGCAGGTCTTTGACGCCGATCCGGAGGGAGAAGACAATATCCCCATCGGTTCCTTCAGCGATTCGGATACCATGCTGACGGTGGAAAAGGAGCCCATCGGCTACGTGCGCGTCAGCAAAAGCGGCGTGAACCTGCGCGATAAGCCGGGCGGAACGTCCATCGACGTCCTGATGGAGGGAACGTTCCTGCCCTACTATGAGGCCATTGCCGCCGGCAAGTACGACGCCTACGCATGGGTGCTGGTGGTTCATAACGGCATAGCGGGCTATGTGCGGTCGGACTGCTTCATCCGCGTGGACCAGTACGGCAATGCCATTACCGCGAATTCGTATACTGGAGGCGCTTCCAGCGTGCAGACCGTCACCTACGCCACGGCCGCACAGTACGTGACAACGGCTCCCACCGCGTATGTGGAGCCTGTGCTGGTGGCGGGGCAGACCGTGGGCATGGTGACGCGGGACAACGTGTTCTTCCGCAAGGATATGTCCACGGCGGGCGATTTCTGGGCCAGGCTGCCCTACGGCTGGACGATGACCGTGCTGGCCAAGGAAACCAGGGGCAAGACCACCTGGTACAAGGTGAAGGGCGGCACCCCCGAGAACCCCAACCGCACCTATACCGGCTATATCCACAGCGATTACTTTATCCTGCTCAATTCCACCGCCACCGCCACCCCTGTCCCCTGGTATGTGCCCACCGGCCTGCCCACCGCCGCGCCGACGGGAGCGCCCCAGGGCGATTCCAATTACGGCCTGGTGCTGGTGGACGGCCTGAACATGCGCCAGACGCCGGGGGGCACCACGGTGTCCGTGCTGCGGGTGAACACCGTGGTGAGCATTTTGACCAAGCCCGCCGGCAATACCGCCAACGACTGGTACTTCGTCAAATACAACGGCGTGATGGGCTATCTGCCCGCCACGGGCATGCGCGTGCTGAACATCTATGAGCTGCCCAATTACACGCTGCCCGACGGCCAGGTGGTCACCGCGTCGCCCACGCCCGAAGGCGGCGGCACGGTTCCCGCCGGGGCCAAGGGCTATGTCAAAACCATCAAGGACAAGGTGAATATCCGCAAGACCGCCGGCGGGGATATCCTCACCGCCACGGACAAGTCCAAGATCCCCGTGGGCAAGGTGCTGGCCTATTACGACGGCCCCACCGCGCTGATCGGCGGCTACACCTGGGTGCTGGTCACCTATAACGGCGTCTCCGGCTATATCCGCTCCGACTGCTTTACTTACTGCGATCAGAAGGGGGATCCCGTGGCCACGCCCACCCCGGCGCCCGGCACCGTCACCGCTTCGCCTTATAACCCCGACGGCAGCCAGGGCTACATCAAGCTGCTCAAGGGCGGCGTGAACCTGCGGGCCACCGCCGGCGGCGCCACCATCGCCCAGCTGGCCAAGGACACCGTGCTGCCTTACTTCAATATCGTCCGCACCGGCAACAATTCCCTGGAAACCTGGTATGAGGTTTACTCCGCGCAGAAGGGCGTGTTCGGCTACATCCTGAGCACCATGGCCCAGCAGTGCGACGCCCAGGGCAATCCCATCACCCCCGTCCTGCCTACCGGCTCCCCCGAAATCGGGTATGTGGCCACCAGCGTATCCGGCGTGTGGCTGCGCGCCACGCCTTACGCGGACGGCGACATCGTGGGCCAGGTGAAGCAGAAGGGCACCGTGCTGCCCCAGATCGGCGCTGTGGTGCGCAACGGGTACGACTGGTATCCCGTCAGGACCGCCGACGGCAAGCAGGGCTACCTGCGCGGCGACTGCGTGTTCGCCCTGGCCCAGTGGCAGATCGAGGAATACCAGAAGACCGGCAAGGTATCCACCCCCACGCCCGGCCCCGCCACCCCGCGTCCCGGCAACAGCAGCTATATCATGACCACCTCGGACAAGGTGTATATCCGCCAGTCCCCCAGCACCAAGGCCGCCGCCATCGGCCAGGCGCCGCTGGGCACGGTGCTGAAATACTCCGCCACCCAGACCGTGGGCCTTGGCACCACCAGCCAGGTGACCTGGTATCAGGTGGCCTATTCCGGCCAGATCGGCTGGATGCACGGCAGCTACGTCCGGGTGCTCACCAACGCCGAATACGACGCCCTGAACGCCACCGCCACGCCGAAGCCGGGCACCACAGCCGTCCCCACCACCGCGCCTGACCTGACCAACCTGAGCGACCTGGCCATCACCACCGTGAGCAAGGTGAATATCCGCGCCAGCGCGTCCATGAGCGGCCGCGACATCGCCATGGTGGACGCCGCGGGCACCGAGCTGGCCTACCTGGGCGAATACGTCGTGCCCGACAAGGCGAAGAACAACGACTACTACTGGTTCAAGATCCGCTACGGCAAGGTGACCGGCTGGATGCGCGGCGACTGCGTCCACGTGCTGACCGAAACCGAAAAGGCCCAGCGGAAGCTGAACCCCTCCTACACCGTGTCGCCCACCGGCTACCGCACGCTGTACAAGTCCTCCACCGGCGAGGACGTGTACCAGCTGCAATACAAGCTGTACCAGCTGGGCTACCTGGCTTACGATCAGGTAAACGGCACCTACCTGGCCACCACCGAAGCGGCCGTCGCGGCATTCCAGCGGGCCAAGGGCCTCACCGTGGACGGCATCGCCGGCATCCAGACCCAGCAGACACTGTTTAGCACCAACGGATCCACCGTCACTGCCGCGCCCAATAATAACGGCACCAACGGCCAGTATGTGAACGGCTCCTCCACCACCGTGACGCTTTACCCCGTGGAAAAGAGCGACTGGTTCACCGGCGACATTCAGGAGGTGTGGCCCAACGGCTCCGTGGCCATCCTGACCGACGTGTACACCGGCATCTCCTTCAAGGCCCAGCGCCTCTACGGCGGCAACCACGCCGACTGCGAGCCGGTGGACACCGCCGATACCGCCGCCATCTGCGCCATCTACGGCGTCAGCAGGCCCCAGGAGATCGAGGACCGGGAGCAGGAGCTGCAGTCCTACCGCCGCCGTCCCACCTGGGTCACCGTGGGCGGGCGCACCTTCTGCGCTTCCGTGTACGGCATCCCCCATAACTATTCCGGCGACCGCATCGCCAACAACGGCTATACCGGCCAGTTCTGCGTCCACTTCACCAACAGCAGGACCCACACCAGCAACATCGTGGACCCGGACGCCAGCTACAACAACTACTTCGGGGCCCAGAGCGCGATCCAGTATGCCTACGAGCATTCCATCAGCGGCTGGAAATAAGAAAAAAATGAACGATGTGATCATCATCGGCGGAGGCGCGGCGGGATTGACCGCCGCGCTTTCCGCGTCAATGCAGGGCGCGGCTGTGACCGTGCTGGAAAGCGCGCCCCGGGTGGGCAGAAAAATATTGGCATCGGGCAACGGACGCTGCAATCTTGCCAATCTGGGCGCGATGCGGTACAATGGAGATACCGCCCTGGCAAGGGCGGTGCTGGACGCGTGCCCCGTGAAGCAGGTGCTTTCGTTTTTCAGCGGCCTGGGCCTGATGACCGTGGAGGAAGACGGCGGCAGGGTTTATCCTGCCTGCGGCCAGGCGGCTGCGGTGCTGGACGTGCTGCGGCTGGCGCTGGACAGGCGGGGGATCCGGGTCGTGTGCGATGCGCCGGTGATCCGGCTGGAAAAAACAAAGGCCGGTTTCCGGCTCTCCACGCCCAAGGAAACCCTGGAGGCCCGGGCTGTGGTGGCCGCCTGCGGCGGCATGGCCGGGGGCAGGCTGGGCCACGACGGCGGAGCCTACCGGCTGCTGACCGGTCTGGGCCACACCCTGATCCCTCCCCGGCCCGCCCTGGCGGCGCTGGTGACGGAGAAGAAAGCGGTCAGGGGCCTGAGCGGGCTGCGCCTGCCCGCGCGGCTGACCCTGTGCGACGGAACAAAGCCCGTGGAAGCCGCCCAGGGGGAAGCGCTGTTCACCGATTACGGGGTCAGCGGCGTGTGCGCCATGCAGCTGTCCAGAACAGCGGGAGCGCTGCTGAACGCCGGGAAACGGCCCGTTGTGTACCTTGATTTTTCGCCCATGCTGGGGCTTATCCCCAGGGTCTATGACCGGGTGGAGGCCGCCGGCCCCTTTGCCCATGTTCCCCTGCTGCTGGCATGTTTAGAGGAACGCCGGCATACCCTGCCCAGAGAGGCGCTGCTCACCGGCCTCGCCCCGCGGCTGCTGGCCGAGCGGCTGAAAGGCCTGCCCCTGCCCGAAATGGCGAAGAACCTGGCCGCGTTCCCCGCGCAGGTCGTCGGCGTGCGGGGCATGGAAAACGCCCAGGTCACGGCAGGCGGCATACGGGGCAGCGAGTTTGACCGAAAGACCCTTGCATCCCGCCTCATCCCCGGCCTGTTCGCCGCCGGGGAAATGCTGGATGTGGACGGCGACTGCGGCGGGTATAACCTGCAGTTCGCCTTCGCCTCCGGCCTCATCGCCGGGGAAAACGCGGGGAAGACGGAAAAGTAGGAAGGAGAAAAAACATGCCCGAACAGTTCATCTCTGTCAAGCCCGGCACGCTGCTGGCCCCTGTGCCCGCCGTGATGGTTTCCTGCGCCCTGCCGGGGCAGAAGCCCAACATCGTTACCATCGCCTGGGCGGGTACGGTCAACTCCGAGCCCCCCATGTGCTCCGTTTCCGTGCGGAAGGAACGCTTTTCCCACGGCATCATCCGGGATTCCGGGGAGTTTGTCATCAACCTGGTGGGCGAAGCCCAGCTCAAGGCCACGGATTTCTGCGGCGTGAAGTCGGGCCGGGACGTGGATAAGTTCGCCGCCTGCGGCCTGACGCCCGCCAGGGTGCCGGGGTTCACCGCCCCGGCCGTGGCCGAATGCCCCCTGTACCTGGCCTGCCGGGTCACAAAGATGCTGGAATTGGGCAGCCACGATATGTTCATCGGCACTGTGGAGCAGATGGGCGTAAAGCCGGAAATGATGGACGGCGCCGGGCGCATTGATTTCAGCAAGGCCAAATTGGCGGCCTACAACCACGGCAACTACTATGCCCTGGGCTCCGCCCTCGGCTTCTTCGGCTATTCCGTGGCCGCGCCGGACGTGCTCGCCCGCCGGATGAAGGAACTGAAATAAGCCATGCTTTTCCAGAAAACCATCGCCGTTCTGCTTTTTCTTTCACTGATCCCCGGCGGCTTTCAGGCAGCGATCACGGAAAAGCTGCTGCCCGGCCGCTGGATGCTGTATGCAGGCGGCGGCGCGGAAACCTGGGATTTTCGCGGGGACGGCACCTGCGTCAGCACAACGTACACCGGAAGCAGCCAAACCCACACCTGGCATCTGGAAACCGCCACGGAAGAAGACCTAAAAAACCTGTGGGCCCGGCCCAAGCTGATCCTGGTGATCGACGAAACGGAGCGGTACGGCCTGCATCTGGATTGGGATGAGGTGGATGCAACGCTGGCCGTGCTTGGAGGCGGCCTCATCACGGAGGACGAAAAGGCGCTGGCCGCCCCTCTGCCGCTGTGTATCAGCATCACCTTCGATATAGGCGGCGGCGGATACGTGCGCATGAAGGACGAGTAAAACCGGAGGGAATAAACGTGTACCAAGCCCTGTACCGCGTCTGGCGGCCCAAGACCTTTTCCGATATGGTGGGCCAGGAGGCCATCGTGCGCACCCTGAGGAACCAGGTGAACACGGGGCGCATTGCCCACGCCTACCTGTTCTGCGGCAGCCGCGGCACGGGCAAAACCAGCGCCGCCCGCATCCTCACCAAGGCCATCAACTGCTTGCGTCCCCGGGACGGCGACCCCTGCGGGGAATGCGAAAGCTGCAAAACCATCGAGTCCGGCGCGTCCTTCGACGTGTATGAAATGGACGCGGCCAGCAACAGCCGGGTGGAGGAGATCAGGGAGCTGCTGGAAAAGGTGGACTATCCCCCCCAGTTCGGAAAATACAAGGTGTACATCATCGACGAAGTGCACATGCTCTCCAACGCGGCGTTCAACGCCCTGCTGAAAACCCTGGAGGAGCCGCCGGAATACATGGTGTTCATCCTGGCCACCACCGAGCCGCAGAAGCTGCCCTCCACCATCCTCTCCCGCTGCCAGCGGTACGACTTCGGGCGCTATTCCGAGGACCAGATCGCCGGGCACCTTTCCCATGTGGTGACGGAAAGCGGCGAGGAGGCCGAGCCGGAAGCCCTGAACCTCATCGCCCGCGCCGCCGAGGGCGGCATGCGCGACGCGCTTTCCATCCTGGATATGTGCATGGGAGGGGGCCAGGTGATCACGGAGGAGCATGTCCGCGCCGCCCTGGGCACGGCGGACCGGGCCTTCCTCTTTTCCTTCGCCGACGCCCTGGCCCGCCGGGACGGGGGCGAGGCGCTGCGCCTCATTGAACGGCTCATGCGGGGCGGGCGGGACGTGCAGGTATTTTTGAAGGACGTGTCCGCCCACCTAAGGCTGCTGATGGCGGCCATGCTTTGCGGTCCCGGCGAAGCCCTGCCCGGGGCCGGCGGGGACAACCTGCGCCGGTATGCCGACCAGGCCAAGCAGTTCTCCCAGCAGCGCCTGCTGCGGGTGCTTGACCTAAGCATGCGCGCCGAGGCGGACACCCGCTGGGCGGCGTCGGCCCGGTCCGTGCTGGAGGTATTTGCCCTCCGGGCCTGCGGCCAGCCGGATGACAGGGACTACGAAGCCCTGCTGGAGCGGATCAGCGAGCTGGAAAACCGCCTTCATGAACTGGAAGCCCACGGCGTGCGTGTGGCGGCTGCCCCCGCGGAGCAGGCTGCCCCGAAAAAAACCGCCGCCCCAAAGCCCGCGCCCGCCGCGGATTCCCCCGTGCCCGAAGGGAGCAAGCTGCCCAAGGACGTGTGGAACGATATGCTCAAACTGATCAAGCGGACCGAGCCCGCCATTTACGGCCCCTTATCCCAGGCCAGGTACGGCGGCTATCAGGACGGCGTGTACAAGGCCCTCTTTGCGCCGGGGGCGGAAATCTTCCGGAATATGCTGTCCAGCGACAAGCATCGGCCCAAGATCGAGGCCGCGCTGGAGCAGTCCGGCGGGGCAGGCGCGAAATTCGAGGCCGTGTCCCAGGTCCCCCAGGCGGACCCGGAAGCGGGCAAGCGCCAGGAGCAGAGCATGTCCAGCCTGATTGACATGTTCGGGCGCGACAAGGTGCAGATAGACGACTGACATCAAGCAAGGAGCTTCCTATGAATTCCAACCGTGGTCAATACAACGACTCGCCTTTATTCAACATGAAATCCAAAAAGCCGGAAAAGAAGCGGCCCGCGGCGCAGGAGCAGCCGGCCTGGGGGCAGAACCTCCAGCCCCGGCAGAACGCCGGCTGGGCGCAGACGCAGCAGCCGAATGAGGAAACGGCCCAGGGCATGAAGCGCCATGTGTTTTTATCCGTGGTGCTGACGCTGGTGCTGCCGGCGCTGTTTCTGGCAGCGCTGATCGTGCCCAGCAACGCGCTGCGCTGGGCGTTCCTGGCGGTTACGATGCTGTCGGTGCTGGCCATGTGGATCCTGGGCGCGTTCGTGCGCAGCGCCCGGAACACCCTCACGGCCGTGTACGCGGCGCTGGCCATGGTGATCGGCATCGCGCTGTTCATCAACCAGCAGTCCCCCGAATCCCTGCGGACGATCGCCGCGCAGAACCCGCCCTCCGCCGTGCAGCAGGACGCCCAGGCCCTGGCGGACGCCCAGCCCGCCGAGACCCCGGAGCCCACCGCCGATCCGTCCGACCTGCTGTCCGAAGCCCAGAAGCGGCTGAACGGGTTCTTTGAGGCGTGGAAAAAGAACCAGATCCAGGAGATCCTGAAATATTGCAGCCCCGCCTGGATCAATTCCACCACCGCGCCCACCAACGTGCTGTTCCAGTCCCTCAGCGGGAATATCCCCCTGGACTATTCTGTGGAGGACGACAGCGGCAGCGACGCCAGCGCCAGCCGGATCATCACCGTGCGCGCCACCTTCATGGACGGCGCGGAAACAAGGGATTACCGGATCAACGCCCGCATGGTGAAAACCAACGACGTGTGGTACATCGATCCCAATTCCCTGGACCTGGTGCCGGTGAACGAGGCGGCTGAACAGCAGGCCTCCGTCCAGAACTCCATGGTGATCAATACCACCATCGCCCCCGCGGTGACGGAAGATCCCAACAAGCCCAAGGTGGTAGTGTATTACAACAAGGCGGGCAAGGGCAAGTACTACCACGCGGACAGGGTGTGCCCCGCCGTGGATTCCCAGTGGTGGCCGCTGACGGAATTCTCCTTCGACCTGATCAACAGCCAGGAATTCAAAAACCTGCTGCCCTGCCAGAAGTGCGGCGCTCCCGCCCGCCCCAGCGTGGGACAGTAAAAAAGGAAGGAGGTTTTTTCGTCACCATCCCGCCAACTACCTGAAAAACACTTTACAACCTCCTGCCTCCTGCCGCTACTCCCTCAGCCCGTCGGCATAGGCCGCCATGCGGCAGAGGCATTCCAGATGGCAGTATTTCACCTGCGCGCCAAGGCGGGTCAGGCTTTGGGCAGCGCAGGCGGCGCCGAGGCTGCGGGCGCTGTCGGAGAGCATTTGGGTAAGCTGAAGCACAGGCGCGGGGGCGGAAGAACCGAAGCGGGACTGCAGGCGGTCGATCATCGCGTTCAGCGTGTCCTGCTCCGACCGAAGGGCCGCCAGCGCTTCCCGGACGTCGGTTTCCTGTTTGTCCAGGGACAGGGACAGCTGATACAGGTGGCCGCACAGCTTTCCCATGGCGTCATAGGCGTCGCCGAGGGCGGTCAGCTGCCCCTTCTGGCCTGACGCTTTCAGCGTGATTTCCGGCGACACGATCTCCACCACTTCCGTATCCAACCGGTGGCGGGTTTTCAGCATCGTCATGACGGCCTGGGCGTCGGCCCGGGCGCTGTACGCGGCCGCCAGCACCCGGCAGCCGTCCTTTTCAAGGATGTAGCCCCCGGCTCCCCGGGCGCGGTAGCTTTCCGCTTCCCGGCGGGCGGCGTCCGCGTCCTGGTACACGCCCAATTGCAGCGCGTACCAGCTTTGGCCGGAAAGGGTGAGGGTCCGCTCGTCCGCCTGGGTTTCCTCCGGCGGCAGGGTGGGGGCCGGTTCCGCCGTGATCCGGGCCTCAAGGGGCGGCATCCCGCCGCCCAGGGCCTTCGCCCCGGCAAAGCCCAGGCCGATGCCCACCATCAGCAGCAGGAGCCGCCGGGCCCTGTATCCCCGGGTTTTGTACCGCCTTGTGGCCAGCCTGCCCGCCCGCACCCGCATCACCGCCCTTCCGGGAAAGTATATGCCGGAAAGGATTTGGATAGCACTGATTCCCGAAGACTTATGCACCCCACAATGACGCGAAATGGAGGTCTGTATGCGTTACCACATTGACACCATCCCGGTATGGGACGCTGTGAAGCAGCAGGGCGAATGCCCGCTGTGCGCGCTGCGGCGGCGCAACGAGCTGATTGACGTGGAACGGTTTCTGGGCGCGTCGGTGATGGAGCCGGACACGCGGATCCAGGTGAACGACACCGGGTTCTGCGCGCGCCATCAGGTGCTGCTGTATGAGCAGAAAAACCGGCTGGGCCACGCGCTGATGATGCACACGCATTTGAAAGAGACCATCCGCAAGCTGCAGCCCATCCTGGACGAGGCCGCGGCCGCGGGCGAAAAGAGCGCCAAAACTCCCCCCCTCAAGCGGATGCTGGGCAGGAGCGAGGGAAAAGAAGGCCTGCAGGCGGCGGCAGCGAAGGTGCGGACCATGAGCCAAAGCTGCATCCTGTGCGATACCATCGAGGAAAACACAAGGCGGTACGCCTATACCATGCTGCACCTGTACAAAAACGATCCGGCGTTCCGCAGGGAATTCGCCGCCTCCAGGGGCGTCTGCCTGCCGGATATGGCAATGCTGCTGGAAATGGCGGAGGAAGCCCTCAGCGGCGATACCCTAAGGGATTTCCTGACGGACCTGCGGGACACCGCGAAAAAGAGCATGGACAAGCTGGAAAAGGACATTGAGGGCTTCACCCTCAAATTCGACTACCGCAACGCGGACAAGCCCTGGGGCGACAGCCGGGGCTCGCTGGAGCGGACGGTCAACAAACTGCAGGGCTGGTGCCTGGGAGAGGAGCCGAACCCCAAATGACCCACAGCGGATTCAAAACCGCGCTGCTGATCTGCGCGCTGCTGGCCTGCGCTTTCTGCTGCGCGGGCTGCGCCATTTCCCCGCCGGACACCCTGAAGCGCGGCGGCGTGGAAAGCAGCAGCCTGATCAGCGCCGGCACGGAAAACCTGCCGCCGGAGGAAAAGCCGGTGGCCCTGTACTACCGGTATCAGGATGCCGCTTTCCTGGCCTCCGAGCAGCGGATGGTGACCGTGCAGCGGAATGAAAGCATCGAAAAGGCCATCGTGCGCACGCTGATCGCCGGGCCGATGAACGCGGAGCTGACGCCCCTGTTTCCGGCGGGCAGCGAAGTGATTTCCACGTCCACCCAGGGGCAGACGCTGTTCGTCACCCTGAACGAAGCCTTCCTGGGCCGCTATGCCGACGAGCCGGGAGACTTATCCTCCGGGAACTGGAAAACGGAAGGCCCCCTGCGCCGGAAGCTCTGCCTGGATTCCCTGGCCGCCACCATGACCGAAGCGGGCCTGTGCGACCGGGTGCAGGTGCTGGTGCAGCGGGATAACGCGGGGCAGGCGGAGAGCATGCGCCTGCAGGCGGGCTTCCTGACCCGCGGCGACAGCACGGAGCTGCTGCCCCCCCTGGTGCGCAGCGAACAGGCGCTGCTCACGCCCCACAACACGGCGGACTGCGTGCTGAGCGCCTGGATGCGGCAGGACTGGGACGGGCTGACCCTGTTCTTCGTGCACGCTCCGGACGAGCAGAGTGTGCTGGACGATTTCGGGGTGTCCGGCGTGCTGCTGGATTATCAGCTGTCCTTTGGCAGCGTATCCTACGACGGCCAGAGCGCCGTGCTGACGGCTGACCTGACCCTTCGCGGAGAGATCGGCGACAACGTGGTCAGCGGGTATCCGCTGCGGCTGATCCGCGAGGAGGGGCTTTGGAAAATAGAGTATGAAGCCCTGCTTGCCATGATGCATGCGGGGGAATAAAAGCCGGCCTTCAGCCCACGCTGAACGGCAGCCAATCAAACGGGCGGCGCGCTGTCCCGGAAAGAGGAAAGAACCAATGAAGCGTCGATGGATCAGTTTTCTTTGCCTGCTGTGCGTATGCGCGCTGCTGAGCGGCTGCCAGAGCCGGGAGAGCGTCGCCGCCGCGCAGGTGACGCTGCCCCCGGCAGCGGTGAAGCAGAACGCGCCCAATGAAGACGCAGTCTATGCGTATGAGCAGACGGTGATGATGTATCTGCCCTCCCTGGACGGCACCCGGCTGGTGGCGGTGCCTCAGCGGGTGAAGGTGCCCGCGGGGGAGCATATGGCCAGGATGCTGTGCGAAGCGCTGCTGGCCCATCCGGGCACGGAAAACGCCGCGGCCCTTGGGGCGGGCATCAGCCTGTCCCTGGCGGAGAAAAACGCCGTGGAGGTGTCCGGCCAGGTGGTCACGGTGGACCTGGACGCTTCCGCCCTGGGCCTTTCCAGCGAGCAGTTTTTCACCGTGGGCCAGGCCCTGGCAAACACCATCTGCCAGTTTGGGGACGTTCGGTATGTGAACGTGCTGGTGAGCGGCATGCAGCCCGGGCTGAATCAGGCGGGCACCCTGCCCGCGGGCTGTTTCCAGATGAACATGCGGGAGGATCTGACCGAGCTGTGGACCCGGGCCTCCACCCCCATGTCCCTGAACCGCAGGGCATATACCGCTTCCCTCTATTATCCCGCCTCCTCCGGCAAGGGCATCCTGTGCGAGGCGCGCACCTTCGCGGCGGTCTCCACGGATACCGCCTCGCTGACGCAGACCCTGCTGGAAGCCCTCTCCGCCGAGGCGTCCACGCTGCCCCGGGTGCCCAAATGCCCGGACTTCCGCTCCCAGCTGGCGGACACCCCCGCCGTGGAGGAGCAGGACGGCAGGCGGGTGCTGGCCCTTCGGTTCCGGGACACGATGAACGCGGCGCTCATCGACGCGGGCATCACCCGCTCGGTGATGATGGCCTCCTTGGTATACACGTTCACCTCCTTCCTGCCGGGCATCAGCGGCGTGGCGGTGTATATCGGCGATGAAAGGATCTCGTCCCTTACGCCCTCCGGCGTGTATGAGCGCGCGGGGGAGACATTGACCTTCGGGGACGGCGTGATGACCCGCCGGGATTTTGCCGGCTTCCTGCTGGCGGAATGCTCCCTGTACTTTGCCGACGAGAACGGGCGGCTGTGCCGGGTTTTCCGCCCCGTGCCCTGCAAGGACGCTTACAGCGCCCGGGTCATGTACGAGCAGCTGCTGGAGGGGCCCCAGGCTTACGACAGCAAGACCGGCCTGCGCCCCGTGCTGCCAAAGGATTTGGCCCCGGACGACCTGCTGGGGGTTTCCTATGACGGCAATGTGCTGCTGGCCAATTTTTCCGGAAACCTGGCATCTGCCGCGGCGGACATGGACGGAGAAGCCATCGAGCATATGATCTACGGCCTGGTGGACACGCTTTGCTGCCTGCCCGGGGTAAAGCGGGCAGCGATCTTCGTGGAGGGCCAGCAGCCGGAAACGCTGGGCGGAACGATCTACCTGCCCGGGGACTTTATGCCCAGCCAGAATGTGGAAGATTGATTGCCATTCAGCGAACGATGAGCAACTATTCAGGTGTCGAGGAAAGCTGCAAGGGGGAACGCTGGGGCTGTTCGCCCCAGCGTTCCCCTTACCTGTTACTATAGCTGTACCAAATTCTTGAATTATTTCGTGAAATCAACCCACCCTGTCATCCTGAGCGAAGCGAAGGACCTCACGATACGGATGGGCGCGTGCGAAGAATCTCACTGGTCAATAAAGCAACGAGGAAACGAGGGAGTTCCTTCATGACGGCCGCCTGTTCAGAGCCTGCCCTGAGCGTAGCCGAAGGGATGACAGGGTAACTGCATACTCCGTTTCAGCCTCCAGCCGAGTATTCATTCAAGAATAAATTGGGGGATCAATAACAGCTGAATGGAGGGAATGGCTCTCCGGTTTGTGTGAGCCTTGACAGAACAAACGGTTTGTCCTATAATATTTCCGGTGTTTTGCCGGACAGGGGACGATGGCCCCATGGCCGGTGATTCTTTTTCACGGGAGATCGATGCTATGCAGGAATATGTGCTGAGCTGCTGCTCCACGGCCGACCTGGACAGGCAGCATTTTCAGTCGCGAGACATACACTATATCTGTTTTCATTTTTATCTGAACGGGAAGCCGTATGAGGATGACCTGGGCAAGAGCATTCCCTTCGCGGATTTTTACCGGGCCATGGCCAACGGGGCGGAAACCCGCACTTCCCAGGTGAACGAGGGAGAATTTGAGGAATATTTCACGCCCTTCCTGGAGGCGGGGAGGGACATCCTGCACGTCTGCCTGTCCAGCGGCATTTCCGGCGTGTACAATTCCGCCGTAATGGCGCAGAAGCACCTAAAGGAAAAATATCCGGACCGGAAGATCTACATCGTGGATTCCCTGGGCGCCTCCTCCGGCTACGGCCTGCTGATGGACACCCTGGCCGATTTCCGCGACGGCGGCATGGACATTGACCGGCTCTATGCCTGGACGGAGGATCACAAGCTGGAGGTGCACCACTGGTTCTTCTCCTCCGACCTGACCTTCTACGTCAAGGGCGGGCGCATTTCCAAGACCGCGGGCTGGTTCGGCACGGCGCTGAGCATCTGCCCGCTGCTGAACATGGACAACCTGGGCCGCCTGATCCCCCGGGAAAAGATCCGCACAAAGAGAAGGGTCATCGCCCGCATCGTGGAGCAGATGCAGGCCCACGCGAAAAACGGCGTGGACTATAACGGCAAATGCTTCATTTCCAATTCCGCCTGCCAGGAGGACGCCATGGAGGTGGCCAAGCTGGTGGAGGCCGCCTTCCCCAAGCTCAACGGCAAGGTGCTGGTCAATTCCATCGGCACCACCATCGGCAGCCATACCGGCCCCGGCACCGTGGCCCTGTTCTTCTGGGGCGACGTGCGCAAAGAATAAGCAGACCCCGCCGGAGAACGCCGCTTCTCCGGTTTTTGCATATGCCGTCAAAACGGCGCATCCATGACAGAAAGCAGGGAAAGGACCATGCAGGAGCAGAACGGGCTTGACAGCCGGCTGACAGAAAAGTTTTTATCCCGGGAAGAAATCTATCCCGGCAAAATCATCCGGGTGGAAAAATGGCAGGTGGAGCTGCCCAACGGCGGCACCGCTATGCGCGAAATCGTAAAGCACAACGGCGCGTCCGCCATCGTGCCGGTGGACGGCGCGGGCATGGTGACGCTGGTGCGCCAGCATCGGGCCGCCATCGAAAAATGCACCTGGGAAATCCCCGCGGGCAAGCTGGACACCCCGGCGGAGGATCCCTTCGACGCGGCAAAGCGCGAGCTGGAGGAGGAAACCGGCCTGCAGGCCCAGCATTGGCAGCTGCTGACCGCCATGTACACCACCCCCGGCTTCTGCAATGAAAAAATCTCCATCTACCTGGCCACCGGCCTGAGCCAGCACCCCGCCCATCCCGACACCGACGAGTTTCTGCGGCTGAAAAAAATCCCCCTGGACGACGCAGTCGCCCAGTGCGTCTCCGGCGAGATCCAGGACGGCAAGACCCTGGTGGGCCTGCTGCTGGCCCGCCAGGCCCTGTCCGTCCGGGACATGCCGCTGATGGGCGCGGGCGCTTCCGTGACGCGGTTCAGCGGTCCCCGCCCCACCTGCGAGCCCAAATGATGAGCTGAAAGCGTTTATGAAAAAAGACAAGCATCCCGTCTATTGGGCCTTGATGGCCCTGCTGATCCTGCTGCTGGCCCTGGGCGTCGCGCTGTTCGTTTACGGCATCACGCTGGGAAAGGGCCATATCCTCCTGCCCATAGGCACAAGCGTGTAAAAAAGTTTTCCGCCGCGCAAGAAATCAGGAACGCTATGCAGTTTTTCAAAAGTTATTTTTCCCACCTTCCCACGCTGGAAACGGAGCGGCTTATCCTTCGTCCGCTCAGGATGCGGGACGCGGAGGACCTGTTTGCCTACGCCAAAGACCCGGAGGTCAGCAAACACGTGCTGTGGGAAACGCACAGGAGCATCTGGGACTCCCGGATGTTCCTGCGCGCGGCGATCCGCCAGTACCGCCAGGGGCAGCCCGGCTCCTTCGCCATCACGCTCAAGCAGTCCGGGCGCATGATCGGCACCATCGGCTTCATGTGGATCAATATCGAATACAAAAGCGGCGAGGTGGGCTACAGCCTGAGCCGGGACTACTGGAACCGGGGCATCATGACCGAAGCCCTGCGGGAGGTGCTGCGCTTCGGCTTTGAGGAATTGGAGCTCAACCGCATCGAGGCGCAGCACGAAACCTCCAATCCCGCTTCCGGCAAGGTCATGGAGCACGCGGGCATGCGCTTTGAGGGCGTGCTCCGCCAGCGAATCAAAAACAAGGGCTGCTATGTGGACGTGGCACTGTACGCCATCCTCCGCGGCGATCCCAGGGAATGATCCGCCTGTTTGATTGTTCCACGGCGCTTCCAAAGGGAGGCTATACTACCATTTATTTGAAAGAGACCAGGCGGTATTTCCGGCGGGGGGTGTCGGGGGAACTCCCCCGACTGTAATCCGCAGGCGGCGGCGTGTACGTCGCCGGGGCCCGAAGCGCCCGGAAAACCTGCCCTTGGGCCGGTTTTCAGCGTAGGGCGGGCCGGAAGGCCCCGGGCA